>MNGN01000033.1 GCA_001918745.1 Crenarchaeota archaeon 13_1_40CM_3_52_17
TCCTCTGCCGGTGTAGAGGAACAATCCTTTGCCCTTCGAGTAGTCGTTGAGGACGAGATCAAGGTCGCGGTGTGAGAAGAAGATGCGTCGGCGGACGAGATAGGCCGCGTCACCGAGGATCTCTTCCAGTTTCTTAGCTAGCGGACCGGTTATCGGCTGGGTTCCAAAATCACGGATGAGCCGATCATAGTCCACCTCCCCCTTTACCTCCCAAGGTGTCACAACGAATTTTTCTTGAACCAATCTTACTCGACCCCCATGGGTGGAATCTCCAGCTCGAAAGCAGCTACGGGAAGACTGAGACCCCAAGCACGGATTGCCCTGGGATGCAACTCGCCAACCACTCCGAGCCGCTTTTGCCCTGACATTACTTCCCCCGTGCGTCCCTCAAGAAAGCTTGGATGAGTGGTAGGAACAACCTCGAACCTGATTCCGATACTGCCAAGGAGAGTGTCGAGGCAGGATCGAATCTCAGTGAAACCAGCTCCTGTGTGAATCGTGACTCCTGCGATTTTGTATCGAGTTTCAGTGTGACCTTCGCCATTTTCTTTGACGATTACGCATGGGCCGATTTCGAATACTCTCTGAGGGTAATCGACATGAGTATTGTCCTTGAGCAAATTGAGAACGCTAGGTAGAAGCCAGCTTCTCATTGCGGTATGGGTTGACATTTTCGGATTCAAGAGCTCAGGGTAATTTTCACCTGCTATACCCATCTTGTCAACGAAGACGTCTGGGGAGGTTAGAACGTATGTCAGAAGTTCTTGGTATCCAAGCCCGATCATGACTTCCGCAAGGGTCTCGTGTCTGTCTGTCTCGGGTGCGAGTCCCCCAAGGGTCCAGATTCTCGGCCACTCAGGGTCTAGCTTGTTGATGTTCAGGGCGATCGCGAGATCCTCCACTAGGTCGACTTGATGCATGATGTCGATGCGATAGCAGAGGCTCTCTACGCGCAAGACGTCTTTGCTCACTTGTCGAGCAGGATGCCCAGCTCTCATGAAGGCCCGTATCATCTCAGCTGGTTTGAAAGTGGATCCGAGAAGTCTGTTCGCGTAGCTGACCGACAAATCTTTGAAGCTAGATTTCAGGTCCGGCGTGGCTACCGCCTTGGCGCTCTTGTCCGTGTAGGTTTGAGTGCAGCTGTAGATTTTGCCTCCTCTCTCGGCGAGAGCTGCCACCACAATCTTCAGCGTATTTCCTACTGTCTCGATATTCGTACCTGTGACTTCCACAAGGATATTCTTCGTGTCTGAGCCTATCTTGCCGAGGTCGTTGGAGTTGATGATCGGGGGAAGAGATAGAATCTTGCCATCGCCGTCCGCTAGAAGCGGCCAGTCTTTGAAGGATGAGATTGTTCCCCCGTACTCGATTCCCTTCGGGTGCTTCTCTACGATCTCTCGAAGCGTCATCTTCTCGGTTGAGCCTAGGGGAACGAACGCTGTATCGTCAGGGTTGCCAACAGTGTAGCGAAGCGGTGGCTTAACCAGGTCGGCCTGGTAGAATCCGATTGAAGCACGTTTCCTCTTCCTACCGTACGTAAGATCCATTTTTTCTTGGAGGCTTATCCAGCTCTTCAGAGCGTTCTCGTTGGGCCTAACGTTTCTAACGATGGAGGTTGCAATGAAAGGTCGGATCGGCCCCAGTCTACGATCTACTGTAACTCTCAGACCAGATTTTCCAGAGAGCATTGGGGCCTTGGGCTTGCCTATGCCGAGATGAGTTCGAAGACCACGTGCGATTCCCTCTACCGACCAGATGTCGGGATGGTTGCTATCTTTGACCTCGATGCTGACGCTATCGTTCTGTTCGTCGAGGGATTCCACGTCGCCCTTGACATAGGCGAGGAGCTGGTTGAGCCCGTCTTCGTCTCGGGGAACCTTCTGTCCCAGAAGATCCTCTAGATCGGCCAGAGAGAATTGGACTGAGGGCGTTCTAGCCGACCTTCTGTTGCCTTATCCATTCGAGGTCAGTTGTGAAGAGCTGTCTGATGTCTTGGATCTGCTGGTTCATCATGTATAGCCTGTCGATTCCAAGCCCCCACGCGATTACGGGCACTTTGATGCCAAGGGGTTCAGTGACTTCGGGCCGGAATATCCCACTGCCGCCAAATTCCATCCAGCCATAGCCTTCCTTGTATGCTTGCAGCTCGACACTGGGTTCAGTGAAGGGGAAATAATCAGGTTTGAACCGGACCTTGTCAGCCCCCGCGACCTCGCGAGCGAACATCTCTAGGACTCCAAGCAGGTTGCGTAGGCTGAGGGTGGGATCGAGAACAATTCCCTCGGCCTGGTTGAACTCCGTCAGATGCGTTCTATCGAGGAGCTCCGGCCGGAAGCACCTTGCGATAGCGAAGTATTTGCCTGGAATCTGAAGGTCCTTGGAGATCATTGACCGGACGCTCAGCGCCGTCCCGTGACTGCGAAGGACTAGCTTGGAGGCTTCTTCTCTCGAGTATTTGTAGCCCCAGCCTGTGGATCCTGTTTTCCAGCCGTTCTCATGAGTCAAAGCTACCCTTTCCACGATGTCCCTCCATGGTTCCAGGCTCGCTTTGGATGGGTGCTTCAGGTAGTAGAGATCGTGGATTTCTCTCGCTGGATGATCTTGCGGCATGTAAAGGCAGTCATCATTGATGAACGTGGGCTCGACGAGAGGTCCGACAGCTTCTCTGAACCCCAGGGCGACGAGCTTCCGTTTGACCATTCGTAGGAATCGCAAGTATGGATGATACTTTCCAGGATTAAGCGATGGGACCGGGGAGGAAACGTTGTAGGCTCGGAGGCGGACTCTCTCCCAGTCGCCGGAGAGAATCATCTCGCTTGTTAGACCGCTGACTTCATTGATAGGAGCTTGGGTTGGAATCGCGTCCAGTCCTTGAAGAGTGATCTGTAGCTTCCGCTGCACTTGCTCCTTCGAGGCCAGAATATTCCTCTTGAGAAGTCTATCGGCAGCCTGTTTTAGGGTGCTCGGCAATTCTTCCATTGGAATACTTACCTGGCCGATTCTCTCGAGAAGCTCTTCATCGTCGTCTCTTGAAGGATTTTTCGAGACCAGTAGAATAGCGCCTGAGCTTGTTTTCTCGATTCTTCCCCAGCCTTTGCGGGCAATCCAGCCAGTGACTATTGAGACAAAGTCTAGAGGTAGACCCGCTTCCTGGACGGCTTTGCTGACGGAGAGTTTTCCCCCTGCATTGTGGACGACAGCAGCGACCCTCCGCTCGGGAAGTCCATTGGCGAGATAATCATACCCTTCATCTGTGCAGAATATTTCAGTCGTTCTTGTTGTCTGTTCCTTAACTAGGCCCTGTTGTGATAATGTCAGCGATGCACGGGCGACCGCGGCGTCGGCTAGGCCTGTCTTCTTGGCTACCTCTTCAACAGGGGCGGTTCCGCCTGCGTCCCGGAGAGTCTTCAGAACCTTGACGTCGTTTTCGCGCAATTCCACTTGCAACTCTCTCCGAGTCTAGAAACTCTGGTCAGCCTTCCAACCGCTATATTTGATTTGAAATGCGGTTGATGGCCCGCTGCATTACACCGACTACCTGAAATGATATAATGGCAGGGCCAGCAATTGTGACATAGCGGTAAACATGAGTGGGTGGGTCGGCCAATTCCCCCGCGACCTAGCCATCGCCCTTGTAACTGGGTTAATCCTTCTCAGTTTGAGTTCCTTAGTTGCTTGGAATCCTACACGGGCTCGCGCGGATTTCCCCTTTCAGTAACTTATGTAATTCCGGGTTGCTTTGGCCCAGGAAGTCCGCTGGGGTGCCTCGCCTACGATCCGCTGCAGATTGTACTAGATTATGTATTCTGGGTAGGGCTGGCTTTTGTCATTATCATCTTTGTTGATCGGGTCTCTACTAGAGATGCTTCTGGAGCTGGAGAAAAACCGCGATGCCCAAAATTAGGGGGTCTGTTTCTTCTGGCAGAGAATTCTAGCTCGGTCTCAAGCTAGAAGAACTTATTGGTGATCCCGAGAGCCTCGTCGGTCTTCGCAATCGATCTCCTGCCCTCAGTTTCTAGGCCCGTAAGCGCCCTGATTGCGTCAACGTTCTCGGGAACTACAACGCTTTCATTGTGGACTTGGTAAACGAGGTTGGCTTCACCGTCGGTGACGTTGAGTATGTCTTCCCAGTAGGCGATTTCCCACATGTCGGCCCTAGCTCTATGCATGTCTCGCATGATCTCGGCTACAGCGTTCATGCTGTCAACTCCGTCAGTCGTCCTAACAGGTGCCAGCCTCGGCGCGTTCTTCAAGACCTTTAGGACGTCCTTCCTCTCTGGATTGTTCTTTAGTTGGACCATGGCGAAGTGCAGATGGCCAATGTTGAACGGTCCTTTCGCGGCCATTGTTGTAATGTCCAGTTTGGGAAGAACGGTCTGTGCGTCGGGTCCCTGATGGGACGGAATGTGAGCCTCCGGGACGACAGTGTTGATGAGTCCATTCTTGTGGCTCTCCCACGGGTCTGTTCCCCTCCGGAACACGACAACTCTAGCCTTTCTGACGCCAAGCCCATCCTGTAGTGCTCCGATGGTTCTGCAGATTCCGGTCGTGTTGCAGCTCACGACCCGCGTGGCGTTCTTGTTCAGATTCTCCTCATAGTTACACTGAGCAACGAACGATGATCCTGTAAGGTCGTGCTTCTCGCCACCTTGGAAAACCGACTTGACACCGAGCTTGTCGTATTGCGCCTTGTTCTTGGCTCCCAGTCCTGCCGGGGTGCAGTCGATCATAACGTCCACCTTTTTGATCAAGTCCTCTAGAACTCCTGATACTTCTATTCCCGCCTTTTTCATGTCGGGAAGTTTCTCGGGAATGGAGCTGTATATCGTGAAATTCTTTTTCTGCCCCATCTTCACCCGATAGTCTGCGACGACGTCGGATACTCCGATGAGTTTCATGTCTTTCTGTTTCGACACGGCCTCGGCGACACGCTTGCCTATGACACCGAACCCGTTAACACCTACTCTAGCTGCTGGCTTCGGCATACTAACACGTCTCAGCTAGGGACCAGAATGGTTTCTTTTAGACATAACCATGCCCTAGTCAGCTTCTTTCTTTGGGTGGGGACTGTCAAGCTGACTCGTGCGTACTGAGCCAACAGTTTTCGTCGCGGAGAAGAAGCAACAAAGAGGCCGGACCAGACCCATACGCGCTCAGGGAAGGACCAACTAGTTTTTCTTAAGGAACTCCCCCCTTCTACAGATGGTGCGTTGCGACGACTTGACAAGTATACTCTTCAGACTCTCGGATTCGGGCTTACAGTCATAGGCCTAATCTTACTCTTCATCAGTATTCTCACTGGCGGACCAGAATCTTGCCCAGCAACTGGCTGCGTTCCCGGAGTATTTTTGTGGTATGATATTGTACGCGATGCGGCGTTCTTCTTGAGCATAGCGTTCATTGTTTTAGGAATTGTGATGACTATCGCGTCCAGACGCATGAAACCAAGGTGGGATACAAATATGGTTGCCGCTCATACGCCCGCAAGCGAGTAGGATCTCGAACTATGCCTTCCTGTGATCCCTCTGGTCAGTTGTAAAAGGCAAATCGTATTGATCGCTCTCGAAATAACTATCAATACTGATAATCGTGAGGATTGGAGACGGGCTTTAATACTAGGGCTGGACCCTTTACGCTCTCAAGCTTTACCGCTTACAAATCGAAAAGAGAAGGTATCAGAAAGAAGGTAATGAATTATGGAGGTTAAACTTTCATGGTTGAACAGTCTCAGTACGCTACGACTACAAAATACATAGTAAAAGCACACTTCGACGTTCAAGGTGTCGTCGAGAAACCAGATGTTGTCGGGGCAGTTTTCGGACAAACAGAAGGACTCTTCGGACCCGATCTAGACCTTAGAGAACTACAAAAATCAGGAAGAATCGGACGAATCGAGATCAACCTCGATTCCAAACGCGACAAGACAACAGGATCAATCGTAATACCCTCAAGCCTAGACAAAGTCTCAACAGCCATTATCGCGGCTGCAATTGAGAGCGTCGACAGAATCGGGCCTTGCGAAGCCAAGATCACACTGGAAAAGGTCGAGGATGTCCGCGAAGAAAAACGGAACGCTATCCTAACCAAGGCGAAGGACATTCTCCGCAAATGGGTAGTCGAGTCATCCCCCAGCACAGAAGAGGTAGTCAAGGAGGTTGCGTCCTCTCTGAGAGGCGTAGATCTCATCGAGTATGGTCCCGAGAAACTTCCAGCTGGTCCAGAGGTCGAGAGCGGCTCCCTGATAGTGGTTGAAGGCAGAGCAGACGTCATTCTTCTGATGAAGGTCGGTATCAAGAACGTGGTCGCGCTCAACGGGACGAAGGTTCCTGATACAATCATCAAACTCACCAAGGACAAGGAAGTCACAGCGTTCCTCGACGGCGATCGAGCTGGAGACCTGATTCTCAAAGAACTGCAACAGGTCGCCGACATTGACTATGTCGCGCGCGCGCCCTTCGGCAAGGAGGTTGAGGAGCTCACTCCCAAGGAGCTAATGAAAGCCCTCAGAGAAAAGGTCCCAATCAATCTCGCTCGACCAATTGAGAGACCAGAAAGAGTTCAGTTCCAACGCCAGGAAAGACCGGAGAGACAAGAACGATACGAGAGACCCTACGAGAGAGGATACGGTCCCTCTGAACCCAGAATTGAAGCGCCGCCCATCCCGAGACCCAGTCTTTCACCAACGGTGTTCGAAGCCGCGAAAGACCTGCGTGGAACTCTGGAGGCAGTGATATTCGACGAGTCAGGAAAGGAGCTATCTCGAATGCCTGTCAGCGAGCTAGCGGAGAAGATTCCAAGTGTCGAGAACGCGAACTTGATCCTTTTCGACGGAGTTGTTACTCAGAGGCTGTTGGACATTGCGGCAGGCAAGAACATCCGATTCGTCATTGGCGACAGAGTATCCGATGGAGCCAAGAAACCACCGAACGTGAACGTAATGACGCTAAGCGATCTATCTTCGTTCAGTCCGGGTCCCACGATTACAAGCTGACCTGACCACGATCTGCGCCAAGCAAGTCTTTCTCGGCGACTCCAAAGACCACTAGGACCCTAGTCGCCGCAGGCACGATCTGATTGCGGATATAATACTCGTAATCCACCTGATCCATTGAGACTTTGAAGTGGGGCTCTGCCTTCTGGTAAAGCTTGCCAGCCCTCTTTGTTATGATGAATCCGACCTTGTCTCCAACCGTCACTGGCCAACCCTCTTTCGCCATCTTCCGAGCAACCTCTACGTGGGGTGCGTTGACCTCGTACTGGTCTGGGCGTTTGGTGAGGGTCTTCCATATCACCAGCGAAGACTTCGGCACCTTCGCAGATTCCAAATCTTTGATGAGGCTCGTTACGTACGACTTCGCCCTAGCTGGACTGCCGTCTTGAAGGACAAGTTTGAGAACCTCGCTCTGGACATTTCTCGCGAGGTTAGACCAGTCTCCTCTGATTGCTTCCATCCCCACGACATCGAGCTCGCCATCTTCCAACATTCCGGCGTACTTTTTCTTGGCTTCAGTGAACAGGATTCGCCTGTACATTTGTCCTAGATTGATTTCGAGTCCGAGATTCTTGTCGATCTCTTTGATGAATTGGTGGACGAGTTTTTCTTCGTACTGGACAAAGAGACTGTCGGTGTCTCCGTAGAGAACCTCGAGCCCGAGATTCTTCGCGATTTCAATGGATTTGTTGATGGTGTCGCGTCCAAGCGCAGCGGCGGATTCCGCGACCTCTCGTGTATACCATCTAGACCCAGCCCAGCCCGCGTACCCGTAGGTAGCGTTTGTGATGACTTTGGTCGCCTTCTCGCGAGCCTTCAGAATCCTGTGTTCCGGAGTTCCCCGCGATGTTTTGGCGGCCTCTCTCTTTGCTGCCTGTCGGCTCGCGATGAGCTGACTCAGAACGATCTTGTAGAATCCCGGAGGGTTCTTCCGGAAGTGATGTCCGACCTCGGGAACCTCAAAGGCATCATCGCCTCCCCGGTCGACGAGAGTGTCTGGGGAAATGTTGTACTTGACCATGAGGCTAGGATACATGGCTGAAAAGTCGAGCACCGCAACGTTGTCGTGTAGTCCTACACTGGGCTCTAGAACGATTGCGCCTTTGTAGGGGATGATGTTCAGCTCTTCTCTGCCAGGTATTAGCTCGCCGAGCTTGTGTGCCTCCATCATCAGGTAGCTGTCGACTCTGAACCCGACCGCCGCTGCTAGAACCTGGTCTGGCGGGAGGGCTGAGAGATTCGAGAGTTGGATTGTATAATCAAGAGCGTCTTCTCCGACTTTGAATATTGAAGTTGCTTGAGCCTTCATTTGGTCTACTAGGGCTGAGCGATCATTGCCAGTCCAGTGATCGAAGTATTCTGTCTCGTCAATTGTTGGAGTGGAGGCTTCGACTCCGAGAAACCTGGCGACATTCTCCACAGTCTTGATCTTTACATCATAGAGGTCTTGTGAGAAATCCAGTAGATCCACGTTCGCTCGTCCAGTTAGAGAGAAGTGGCCGTAGAGACTTTGACGGGCTGGACCATCGTCCCTTCCGACCGAGAGCTTCGCCTTTGTCCTATTTGCTCGCTTGATCAAGTAGGGCCAATCGAAGGTGTTGCCGCCAAACGAGAAGACAACATCGGGATCAAGTTTCTGCTGAGTCTCCGAGAACCCTTCGATTAGTTCATCGTCCGAGTTTTTTCCTGACTGGATGCTTTCGGGTTGGTTTTCCTTGCTTTTCCATGTAACGAGTCTGACAGGATCGCGGAGTGGACTCGGAGAGCCCGTCGGACTGACAGCTATGATGGAGAAGGAGAGGAGCCGTAGCTTGGGCGCATTTTCCCTTGGAATAGAAATTGGATGCCCTCTTGTCTCATAGACCTTGTCAACATGATACTTTCTTGGATCGATGGGGGATGCTGTTCCCTCAACATTGTACCATTGGCAGGGTCTGATCCCCAACTCGATCTGGTACTTTATCGAATAACGAACCTTGTCTTCAAAGCTCGTCTCTACGGCGAGTTGCTTTACGCATTCTCTCGCACATTTCTCGAGAGTGTCAGGGTCTTCACAGAACACTTTGAGAACTCGTCTTTCCTCACCGAGGCGTCTCCTCTTTTCAATGACCGCTCTATCAATGGATGGATGGGGTTTTTCCTTCTCAATTCTCTCTTTGAGTTGATCTATGTTCTGGTCTTTCTTCGGTAGGAGATAGAAGTAAGCCTGAAAGTTGGCATCAATGACTAGAACTCGCCTGTTGTCATGTGTGACGCCCCAAAGCCAGATCGCAGATCTGCCCTCGTGAGCATCGTGGTTGAGGTCTAGGAGCCAGAAGTCCAGTTTCAACTTGCCGTGATTCTAACCCAAGGAGAGTTTAAATTCGCGTGAGGCTCAAGCCCCGATCTATCAGGTAATTCTGTATGGCGGAGAAGGCGAAGGCACCGGCGGACAGATGGGGAATCGCCCACATCTACTCATCCTTCAACAACACAATGGTCCACATAACTGACCTCTCGGGCGCCGAGACAATCTCCCGAAGCGCCGGTGGACAACACGTGAAAGCCGACAGACTCCAAGGAACACCCTACGCGGCAATGCAAGCCGCTGCAGCAGCCGCAAAGACCGCTAAAGACAAGGGAATTACCTCTCTTCACATTCGAGTAAGAGCTCCCGGCGGACATGGCGCTCGGACTCCCGGTCCCGGAGCGCAAGCCGCCATCAGAATGCTCGCCCGCCACGGCTTCAGAATAGGCCGAATAGAAGACGTCACACCAGTCCCACACGACGGGACCCGAAGACCCGGCGGTAGACGCGGTCGAAGAGTCTAGTCTCCAACTAGGTAGACTTTCAACGTCCTACGCGTCCCAGATCAGAAGAATCGTTGACAAGCATCAACGCTGGCGCGCAGAAGAATGTCTCAACTTAATTCCATCTGAGAACGTAACTAGCCATACAGTCCGGCAACTTCTCACCAACGATATGGGCCATCGTTACACTGCATGGGACGGGTTCTACAAGGGAACACGCTTCATCGACGAGCTAGAAAGCCTAGGAGAGAAACTCGCATGCGAGGTCTTCGGATCTGACTGGGCAAGCCTCCGACCACTCTCCGGGCACATTGCCGACACGATAATGGTATCCACCCTTACGAAACCCGGAGGCTCGATCCTCACCGTCAATCCTTCGAACGGTGGTTATGACGGACTCGGGAACAGAGGCTATCCCCCATTCGTCAATGTGAAGAATCTCTTTTTCCCATACGATTCTGAACGGATGAATATTGACGTGGAAAAGGCCAAGGCGCTCATCGAGGACGAGAAGCCCTCTCTCGTCGTGTTTGGCCAATCCTATTTTCTCTTCCCTCACCCGGTCAAGGAGTTGTCCGAAGCTTGCCATGCAGTCGTCTCTCGAGTTGCCTTCGACGCGTCCCACGTCTTGGGACTGATCGGGGGCGGCGAATTCCAGCATCCGCTGAACGAGGGCGCAGACCTGATGCTCGGCTCCACTCACAAGAGCTTCTTCGGGCCTCAAGGAGGAATAATCCTCGGAACCTCCCCATTGAAATCGCGAGTCAAGGACCAACAGTTTCCCGGCCTAGTCGATAACGCCCACTGGAACAGGATCGCAGCTCTAGCATGGGCGTTGGACGAGGTCCGCAGGAGAGGAACGAAATATGCACCTCAAGTAATCGCGAACGCGAAAACCTTGGCCAAAGCGCTTCACGAAGGAGGTCTACCCGTCAAATGCGCAGACTACGGGTTTACCGAGTCCCACCAGGTCTTCCTCGACATCAACGGCGAAGAGAACGTTAACCGGTTTTCCGAGAAGCTTGAGGAAGCTAACATGATCGTTGATCATGGAATCCGGCTTGGAACCAACGAGTCTACTAGGCGAGGAATGAAGGCGCGAGACATGGAAAGAATTGCAGAACTGATCGTAAGAGTCTACAAGGGTGAGGAGCCGAGCCGCGTACGCAGAGCCGCGACAAAGCTGCGGAAAGAGTTCAAGACCATCGAATACACATAACCTCGAAGCACTCAAACGAGGTGGGCAGTGTCGCCTTTCTCCTCCCTATCAATGGTTTCCTTCGACGTAGATGGGACCATCTTCCGTAAAGCAGCTCTCACCCAAGCGGCACGATCTCTAGGAATTGGAGAGAAATGGGACTCGCTCGACCAAATGTACCATCACCAAAGAATCACTCTAAGAGAATGCCTTGGAGCTGAGTACAAGCTTCTACAGGGAATGAAGCTGACAGACGTTCTTCGAGAAGTCTCCAAGGTCGAGGTTATCAGGAATGTCAGGGAAACAGTTGAGAAGTTGCAAGGTCATGGAATTCGGGTTGTTCTCCTAACTGATAATCCAGATTTTCTATGCGCGTACTTGCTTGAAAGGTTCGGGTTTGAAGGCTACGTCGGATCCAAGGTAGGCATCAAGGACGGAATTCTAACGGACGAGATAGAAACTCTACCAGACAAGCGTCTTGGTTTGCGAAAGTATTGCGCGTGGACAGGTATCCCTCCATCAAGATGTGCTCACGTTGGAGATTGGGTCAACGATGTCCCGGTCTTCAGGATTGTACGTTACTCTGTGGCCTTGAACGCGAAGGTTCCCAAGGTGAAAGCCGCTGCATCCCATAGCATGGATACTGATGATCTTCTCGACGTATACAAGCATCTTCAAACGATAAACTGACGAAGATTGAACTATTGACACACACTCATTGCTACACAATCGCCAGTCTACTTTTCCCTTGACAAATAGTTGAGCAAACTTATGTTCTTGGACCCAATACTTTCAATTCGTATTTGCGAAGATCACGAGAGGAAATTCAGGCTGCGATTCTAAAATCATGCGTGTCAGACAAGCTCACCCTCAGCCAGCTTATGGTGATTCAAAATCTCTCCTACAACCTACTCAAAACCTACCTCGCCAAACTGGTTCCTGCTGGGCTCTTGGGATATGAGGAGCAGCAAGGAAAAAGATACGTCTGGACTACAGTCCGTGGTGTAGCGGTATTGAAATGTTATCGAAACGCTGTCGCGCTGCTCAACGGGTATCCCTCCTCCTGTCCATTGCTAATCGGGACCGGTGAAGACAGAAAGGAAACCGAGATGCTCACCACAGATTAACAGGATGGAAGACTGTTCCAGAACAATGTTTCAGATGTTTCTTTCAAACCTCTTAATAATCTCCACTCCGCCGAACAGCTTTCTTGAGGGAAAAACCTCTGAAAAAAACTCGAATCGCCATCGTTCTGTTGACACTTTCAGGTGTCCTGCTCATGGCACCGGCGGGCATTCTTCCAGTCCACGCGTATTGCTCTGGCACCCTCGCCGATTCTTGGACTCCGCGTACCGGGATCACCATAAAGATCACTGGCAACGCATGCCCGGGCATATCGTCGACAAACAGTGCAACATGCACCAGAGACCTTAGCATATCCGTCGACAATGGCACTGTTTCATTCATGGCCTTCGGAAACTATCCTGGCTATGGTGGAGGAGGAAACTACAACGAGAACTTCGGAATCGGTTGCGCTAATCTCTCCAAGACTTATGGACCATTCTACTCACCTAACACCCCGAATTGTGGGTATACCGAATACACTGTGAATGCTCGCGACACAGTCAGTGGACAGACTCATCAACTGTATGTGCTCGCCGTCGGCCAGACACGAGGCGTCTGCCCCTACTAAACTGGTCTCCATTATCCCTTTTTTTCTACGCGCTAAAGACGATTACAGCCCGAACCCTGTTTCTAGGAATCATCTGCTGGGTGGGTTTCAATAGATCATCTTGGAGCTAAGCTCCAGCTTTCTGCGGTCGGACAAGAAAGCACACGTCTTCATTCCCCGTTTCCGGGCTACTGCAAGCGCTAGTTGCTGCAGATAGATCGCCACCTTCAAGCTCGTCTGGACAATGTTAGCGTTGGGATCCGCCAGAAGGCTAGTTCGGAAACCGCCCTTGTTCAGCAGCTCATACAATCGGCGGGCTTTGTCCTGGCCAGAGGAAATGCAGATGATGCAATCCCGTTTCTTATCTATGGTAAACAATCTGGCGTGGCCAAGTTGCTCAGGATATTCAGCTTCCGCCTTGGCACCCAAGACTTCTCGGACCTTTGCAGCTCCATAATTGGATAATGCGTAATTCACTCCCGACCCGATGAACAGGAACGAGCCTGTCCCAACCAACGTCTGGCTCTTCGCCCAATGCGCAGACTCTCCGAGAATTGCCCTCACATTGAGGGTTTTAGGTAGCTGTCTGAAAAGGAACGCGCATGCCATCAGGCTGCAGGTGAAACTAATCGTCCCGGCCGTTGTCACTCCCGCGCTCCTGTACTCTAGCGGCAAAACCTCGTCGCATTGTCTTGCCAAAGGACTATCAGGATTCGATGTAATAGCGACTCGTTTTCTTGCAAATCTCTTTGCTCTTCGAGCCAGATCGATGTTGGCTCGTGTTTTCCCACTGACGGATACTATGACGAGATTTTTTCTCTTGGTTGTCTTGATACTTCTCATCAGTTCATAGGGGTCGGAAGCAGCGGCCCGTCCTCTCGAGAGTTCTTGCGCAAAAAGAGCGGCGGCATATGAATCGCCTGACCCTGCAAAGACAAATTTGGAAGGGTGAGGCTCTGGAACGCGCGTTTCGCGAAGGTGAGAAGCGAACCTTGGGACATCCTGCATCTGGTTCGAGATCTCTTCTGCCATTGCTTGGATAGACATTTTCGTCGTCAACCCGAGGTTGGATCTGCGCGATAAGTTCCGCTGGTGTAGGTCCACTGCTTGTGGCATTTCTTGCATTGAAGCTTGAAGCCAGTCCGCCAACCCTCCGGGTTCCGATTCTCACCTACGATTACAAGCTCTCCACCGCAGGAGCATCTCGGAACTAGACGTGACAAGATTCGAATCCCAACAAATCTGGATAACTAAACTTCTTTCTAAGTTGACCTGTTAACTGTCTTCACTTAGCTTCTTGATTCTGCGCCTCATTTCCCAAGTTCGCTCGAAACCATGCTTGATGTAGACCTTGCGTCCCATCTCGCTGGCGTGCAAGCGCAGCTGGAGAAACCGGTTCTTCCTGCACCACTCCAACGCTTTCAAGACAATGCCCGACGCCACGCCAAGTCCTCTGGAGCGAGGCTCCGTATACATTGACAACAAGTATGGTTGGATCATGAGATTGTATCCCGGCCTTGGTTGAACAGGCTGAAGCCACACACATCCTCCACCAAGGATCTTACCTCCATCCTCGGCAATCCAGCCCATCAGAGTCCCACTTTTCATTCTCGATCGTGCCCATCGCGCGTAGACCTTGTCCGCTCTATCCAAATCTCTCTGATCCCTTGCCCCAAGGTCACGCCACATTGCCCTGCGCTGGTGAACCAGAATCGGAAGATCCTTCACGGTGGCATTGCGAACTTTGAAAGCTGGTTTTCCAGTCTTCTTTGTTGGTTTTCTTTTCTTTGTCGCCAACTCGAATCCCCGAGCTAGGGCTACCCTTGCTAGATCAGTGCTAGTTTTTTGCCGACTTTTTCGAAAGCTGTCAGAGCTGCGTACAGATCCTTCCTTGTGTGAGCACTAGTCACGATTGTCCTGACTCGAGCTTTGTCCCGAGCAACCATCGGAAAGACGATTGGGAGAACAAATATTCCAGCTTTGAAGAGGTTGTCAGCGAGTTCCCTCGCCTTGGCTGCATCTCCAACTATCACCGGTGTGATCGGGGTCTCGCTGTTCCCTGTGTCGAATCCAATGTCTGTAAGGCCTTGTTTGAAGTAGCGGGTGTTGTCCCAGAGTCTCTTTACCAGCGAGGGGTGTTTCTGGACGAGTTGAAGGGCGGCAATGCATGCGCCTGCGACCGCGGGGGGGTGGGAGCCGGAGAGGAGGTAGCTTCGGACCTTGTTCTGGAGATAGACGCAGAGGTCTTTCGATCCGACAACATATCCTCCGACGCACCCGAAGGCTTTCGAGAATGTTCCCATGTCAATGTCCACTTTCCCTTCGAGGTGGAAGTGGTTGGTTATTCCTCGGCCGTTCTCGCCCAGGACGCCGTCTCCGTGAGCATCGTCAACATACGTTATCGCATTGTGTTCTTGCGCCAGACGGACAATATCCTTCAAGGGTGCGATGTCTCCGTCCATGCTGAAGACACCGTCAGTAATGACTAGGACCCTGCGGAAGCGTTCTGTTCCCTGAAGCTGTTTCTCAAGATCTCCCATGTCTTTGTGCTTGTACACCCGTCTCTCGGCTTTCGTCAGGCGACAGCCGTCGATTATGCTGCCGTGGTTCAGTTCATCGCTTATGATTAGATCACGCTCGTCAACGAGAGACATGATCGTTCCGAGGTTCGTAGCGTAGCCTGACTGGAAAGTTATCGAAGATTCAGTTCCCCTGTAAGCAGCTAGCTCATTTTCCAGCTTAACATGGAGGTCCATGGTCCCAGCTATGACTCGGACTGACCCGCTTCCCGCTCCATACTTTCTCGTCGCCGCAATAGCAGCTTGTTTGAGCTTGGGATGATTCGCTAATCCAAGATAGTTGTTTGAGCAGAGAACTATGACGTTCTTGCCATCCACCTTCGCGTGGGGCGCGGATGGGCTTTGAAGAGTCCTGACACGCCATAGCAAATCTTGTTGATCCAGGCCTCTAAGTTCTTCCCTCAATGCTTCTAGAAGTGGCGCTCTTGGTAAGCCGGACTCTTGGCTCATAGATCTCAGATCGAGAATTTGTTCCTAATCTAAAACGTTTTACAGCGCTCCCTGCGCGGCTAACACGTAGTTTCGAGGAAATCTGTTGAAAGAAAAGATGCACGCAGTCGTGAAGTCATCGCCCGGTCCCGGCGCAGTCTTCGAGCAATGGCCAACACCCAAGCCCGGTCTTCGGGACATTCTCGTCCGGATCGAAGCCACATCAATCTGTGGAACAGACATGCACATCTACGACTGGCACGAGTCCATCCAGGACAAAGTCAAGCCTCCAATGGTCATGGGGCACGAATTCGCCGGAAAAATCATCGAGGTAGGCAAGGAAGTCTCCGACCTCCGCGAGGGCGACATTATCTCCGGGGAGACCCACATCTTCTGCGGCAAATGCTTCCAGTGCAGAACTGGTAACGCTCACATCTGCGAGAGAATGCATCTCCGCGGAGTTGACACGGACGGTTGTTTCGCAGAATATCACGTTCTGAATGAACAGCATGCCTGGTTAAACGATCGGAAAATTCCGATCGAAGTGGCATCGGCGCAAGAGCCGCTTGGGAATGCCATTCACGCCGCCTCCGCAGCCGAGATCCCCGGCAACACTGTCGCAGTCTTTGGCTGCGGTCCTATAGGGGCCTGCCTCATTGGCCTCTGCAAGTCCTTCGGCGCAACCAAGATCTTCGGAGTTGACATCGTTGACTATCGGTTGAAACTAGCGGAGGATATGGGTGGAGACGTCTTGATCAACGGGTCCCAACAAGATCCTGTGAAGGAGATCATGCGCTTGACTGATGGGCGCGGAGTTGATGCCTTCTTTGAGATGTCAGGAGCGCAACCCTCTTTCGAGGAGGGATTCAAGGTTCTTCGTCCCGGAGGGACCGCCATCCTCTTTGGTCTACCCTCGAAAAAGATCGAGCTAGACGTGGCGAACTGGATTGTCTTCAAAGATGCTCACGTTCGAGGTGTTTTTGGTCGTCGGCTCTTCGGAACATGGTACAAGACGGCCGAGGTATTGAAGGCAGGCCAGGTGGACTTGTCGAAGCTGATAACTCACCGATTCGATCTTGACGAGTTCTCCAAGGCATTTGCATTGATGAAATCCGGACGCTCAGGCAAGATTATCATGTACCCGAACAAGAAACACGGCTAGATGGGCTCTACCGCCGGTCTTTCTTAGGATCGGAAGCCTGGGCCTCTTTCTGTCGCATTTTTACGATCTCCCCCGCAATCGATTTCAGCATTGCTACCTTCGGAGCCGCCTTCTTCGCCGTAACATATCCCGCCTTCTCCCAGTGAAGACTGGGCATTGCTGTTTTTTCCTTCGGTTCAGGAACATAACCTAGGATTGTCGCCGCCTGCACGATTTCTCTGAGGTTTGGCTGCTTGATCGCTCGCGCTATCGGAAGTTTTCTTCCCTGGCCCCTGGTCTTCGCACTGTCAATGTGGAAGGGCCAGATGATAACGTGACCCGGGTTTTTCACCCTGGCTCCACCGTTCCATCCTAGGACTTGCTGGCTTGAGATACGAGCACTGCGTTGATGACCCCGTCTTGTCCCGGACGAGAGGTTACCCGTGCCTGACCGAGTTCCGTGTCGACGATTGCGCCCTTAGTGATTACTCCCCGCCTCTGATAGTCAACGTTCGCCGGATTCTTAACAACCCGCAGAAGCTTCGACTTTGACGACTTACCAGTTGACTTGTCGGTGACAACGGCCCAGTCAGCCGATGCCAGTTTTATTTTCGTAGCCCCGCCTCGGATTCCAACGCGCCTCTGTTTGACCTTACCAAGGGTCGTTTCGACCGGTTCTCCGCCGGCTTCAAAGGCTCGTTTTCCACGCCAGTGACGCTTGACCCCCCCAGTAGGTTTCTTCTTGTGCTGGTTACCGTGATATCGAGGCAATCGAATCGATTTCTGACGGATGGACTCGACATATTAACCGTTCCTCGTCCGACAGGATTTTTCCAGATTTCAGGACCAATTTTTCCATTTTGGCCGTTCAAGTAACCGAATCTTTATCTGGTTCTGGAGCCAAATTTCTTGTCGAGGAGAAGTTTGCCTAACTATTGCTTGGAATGCGGTGGAAACCTAAGTTATGACCCTGCAATCAAGCAATACGCGTGTAAGAGCTGCGGCCTAACCTTCACCCAGCAAAACCTTCTCGAAGGACGAGAAAAGATGCTTCGCACCGAAGAGTCCGCAGACGAAGAGAAGAAACGCCGCCACAAAGATTACCTGAAATGGTGGCTCAGCGACAAGAAAAAATAACCTATACGAATTTTCCGGGAACTCCTTTCTGACAATATTCTCTTAGAGAGCTTGTCTTTACTCGGTCAAGTCGAGTTCGAGCTCTAGCTCATCCCTGATCGGAATTCCGTTCGCTGCTTTCATGGCGATCTGTGGCTTGAGCTTCCTTGAAGGCTCGATCGCATCGGGGTAGACGGCGACGAGACGGAAACCCTTCTTTTGATAGAACCCGAGCGCGCTTAGATTGTCGTTAGTAGTTATGAGCCATAGCCGTTTACAGCCCTTCGCCTTTGCCTTTTTCCTGACAGCATCAATAAGGCTAGTTCCAATTCCCTTCCTTTCAAGGATGCTGTCTATCGTAACTATCTCGCATTCCGATCCATCTGTTCTAAAAGTCAGCAAGCCAACTGGTCGTTTTCCTTTGAAAACTGCAAAACCGTCAAGTTCCCCCGGACGAATGACTCGGCCTCTGGCAACGACGATCCCTGATCCCCAATGGGATTTGATGAAGGACTCAACCCAGTCGCGATCCGTGGCCTGAATCGGCCTAACGAGAAAATCGTTCAACGGTTGGTCCCTCCCCCAGTTTCGTCCTAATACCGTCATATGGAATGAATCGCTCGTGACAGGCGAAAGTATTCCCTGAGTTCCGTAAGACCCGGTATACTTCCATCCTGCATTTGCTATGAACCGTCTCAGTTCATGCAGCAAGTACACCCTATGCGACACAGGGATGCTTAGAATCAGCCGACGAGAACCCGCTTTCCTCCGGTAGAATCTCCAAGAGTTCTCCATGAACGAGTTTTCTAGGTCTAATCTTCTGAACTCTCGCCATTCAATACCCTCCAGCGTCGAACAGATTCTTTTTCGAAATGTCTGACGAGATAGTCACGGTTCACGGTTTCAATTACGAGAAGTGCATGTGGCTCAGCGATATCGAGGAGACCCGCGAGCATCTCGGCGTCCTCGTCTTCGCCGCGATACCCGATAGCCGTTCCATAGTTCAGGATCACGTCGAACTTTTTCTCACCTTTTCTCTTCAGTTGTTGAGAGACACGTCTCGTGTCCATCACGTAAAATCGAGTCTGACCTCTGACGCGGTCACGCTCAGCCCATTTCCTTGCAAAGTCCAGATACAATCGGGAGATGTCAACACCGACGACTTCGTAGCCAGCCTTGGCCAGGTTGATCGATATTCGGCCAATACCACATGCTAGATCGAGGATCCTAGCTCCTCTACGAACCTGAAACTTCTCGAAAACGGTCCGTAGGCCGCGAACGTCCGCTTTTGCCTGTCCTATCATAGATTTCATCCATGGAAGAAACACTTGCGGATGGTCTACAAACAGAACTTTGGCCCAATCCCTCTTTGTCCCAGAGTCAGCGGTCATGTGGAAGGGTTCGGAGTCGTCCACCCTCAAGAGATTTCTTCGTCTCTTGGGAAGAGTTAATTTTCCATCGGCCGGAATGGTCTGGTCGTCGGATTCCTTGCTCGAAGGGATGCTTGAGAAATGGCGTCGCGGAGCGAGAGGTCCGCTACCCCAACTTGCTCCCGTCCAGCTTCTAAGTGCCCTGGTTCTAATCGAACAAGAGGGTCCTGTTGGACGCCGCGCTTTGGCTCAAGCTCTTCAAATCAACGACGGCGTTACCCGAGGCTTGTTGGAAAGGCTTGCAGAACAGGGCCTGGTCGAGGTCAGTGAGGGGACTGGTGTCAAGCTCTCGAAGCAAGGGCGGGAGACATTGCAGAGCTATCTCAAGCAGATCGCGGTGCGGAAGATCAAGACCTTGGACGAGACGGAACTCGTCCCTGGAAAAGTCTCAGTGGGGGTTCACCTAGCGAAAAGGTACAAGCCCGGGATAACGGGTGTCTTGCAGCGGGATGAAGCCATCAAGGTAGGCGCGGAAGGGACCCTAACAATAGCGGTAGTCAACGGAAAGCTCTCAATGCCACCCGATAACAAAAAAGTTTCCGAGCTCTCACCACGTGAAGATGCTCGGATTCGAGAACTCTTCCGTCCATCAGAGAACGATCTCGTCATCATCGGTTTTGGGAAAGACGCGAACCGCGCTCTTTCTGGCGCACTCGCGGCTGTTCTCTCATTGGAGAAACAGTAGTCCCACGTTCTCAGGGGCCTGACCTAGTGAAGAAATCTCCCACGGTAGAGATAATCTCTGTCGGCAATGAATTACTGATCGGACACACGCTGGATACGAATTCTCACTGGATCGCAAAACGCTTAACAAGATTTGGGTGGACACTTCAGAGAATCACTGTTCTCCGCGACTCTCTCAATGCCATAAAGGACGGGGTTACGGGATCGCTGGGAAGAAAGCCGGACCTTTTGATTACTCTGGGGGGTCTTGGACCGACTCATGATGACATGACTCTCAGAGGGGTTGCTCTCGCCCTGAAGAAGCGGCTCTTGCTGAACCCGGACGCCTTGGCCATGGTCAAGGCCCGGTACAGTGCGCTAGAAGCTTCTACAGGTCTAACGCGGTTTCGTAGAAAGATGGCTACACTGCCAGAGGATGCCCAGCCGCTACCTAATCCGGTTGGAACCGCTCCCGGAGTTCTGATCAGGCTTGGCAAGACGAGCCTCGTATCTCTCCCGGGAGTTCCGTCTGAGATGAAAGCGATTTTCAACGGATCAGTAATTCCGATGTTGAAAGCGGCAAGGGGACAAGCACCCTTGGAGGTGTCTATTGGGCTTGTGGGAATTATCGAGTCAGCGCTCGCGCCCGCGCTCGATCGTACACGCAAGGCGTTTCCAGGGCTCTATTTCAAGTCCCATCCGCGCGGCCGGGAAGGTGGAATCCGAAGCCTAGTTCAACTTCACGTGTACAGCGTGGACCCCGGCTCTCGCGCCAAGCTGGACAACGCTATCGCATATCTCCTTCGCGAACTGTTGAGGTCAGCGTATTCCGACCGAACGGTCAAGGAGACCGGCAAGAAAGTGCTTGCGTAACTTTCTTTTTCTGTAACTACTTTTTGCTGTTAACTATTATGTGACCCCCCGGGGGCCCTTTTTTCCCGCGCCCCACCCTTCGTGAAAACGCGCAGAATCCACGTTCACGCGCCCCTAACCTCCCTCCTTCCTCCATGCCGGGATCTGGCTCTTGGACCCTGACATGTGGTGGCTATTCCCGTTCGCTAAGGTGGTCGGTTTGCCCTTCATGAAATAGTCCTGAAACCGCAAGCAGAACCCTGGATCGCCTCTCAGCTGTCGGTTGTCACTTGCCAGGAAAAGCTCGTTGTGAACCCCGGTCCCTCCATGTACCCTGCCAGCGCCTTCGCGAGTGAAGCACGGTGTCCGAACCCTACAACCGCCAGGACCTGCCCGGTCGTAGAGCCCATCACCATCTTCAACCGGTTGGTCATGTACTCCTCGCGCGTATCGATCAGTATCCCGCTCAACACCGGGTATCTTTTCCGGAAAGCCTCGATCTGCGATTCCATGTCCTCCGTCAGCTTCGACCAGTTTATCCTGCTGAAAGGCAAGACTACAAGGCTCGCCAGCGCATCAACCACCAGCCTCGCCTTCTCCTTCCGCGGCAGCTTCCGCAACGCCGCACCCGTATTCGCGATCGGCAGATCAATGAACTCCACTCTGGACCCGACAGCCATTGCCGCCCTAGCCGCCTCCAGCATCTCCGTTCCAGGCGGCGACCCGGTCATCTGGCCCGCAAACCTCTCCAACAACGCCATGGTCAGAAATGATAATCCTGCTCCCCGTCCACTCTGAGCCTTCGGATTCTCCAGCGCCATCAAACGAGCCGCATCCAGCTCCAAGGCAACTACCTCCGGTTTCATTCGCAGAATAGTATCCCTGACGCTTGTAGCGCTGGCAGGGTCCACGTGTACAGTCCCGATCATGGACAAGCGACTAGTAACTCGTTCCAGTCCTCGTTGACCTCTCTGCCAGAAAGAGCGGGTTGAACGTCTATAAGGCGGCTTCCCCTATTCCAACAATCAGGCCCGTCAATTGTCAAACGGGATCCAGCTATGACCAATCTCGAAACGCTCGCGGACGAGCGTCAGCGGATCAAAATCGACGAACGAAAGCTCCTAGGAGCACTCTCCGAGGCAAGAAGCAAGCTCGACAGTACACGCACTGAGCTCCAAGAGAGCCGGAAGACCCGTGACGAACTCAACGAGACAGTCAGAGCCCTCAAGAAGACAAGAGACAACCTCCGAGACAAAGCAAAACAGAACATCACAAAACTGAAGACACTCCAGAAAACAGCGCCCAAGCTCCTCCAGTCCGTAACCGCCGAGCACGAGCTACAACAGCTCGAATGGCAGGTACAATCCGCCCCACTAGGCAAAGATGAAGAAAAGCGTCTGATGATAAAGATCCGAGCCCTTGAGATCCAGGTCACAGCGGCCAAGAAGATCAACCGACTACGAGACGAGGTTGGCAACGCCAACAAGGAAGCAGACGAGCTCCACGCAAAAGTCCAGGAACTCGCCGAGGAGAGCCAGAAACATCACGAGGAGATCGTGATATTATCCGAGCGGTTTGAAGCACTCAAGATAAAACAGGAAGATGTCCGAAAGTCCCTAAACCAGCTCCGCGGAGAATACAAGGACGCAGACGAGCAATACCAAGTAGTCAGAAAATCGATCGATCTAGCTGATAAGATGACCCAGCGTCAGAAAGAAGAAACTCACAAGCAAAACCTGAAGGAGGCTGCGAAGAAGAAGCTCAGCCAAGGCGCAAAGCTCTCCCTCCACGAGCTAAGCGCGCTCTACGAGGAAGAAGAATGAGACCGCCCATCGCCATAATCGGCGGCTCAGGAGTCAAATCCATCATCAAAGGAGAAGAAAAAATCGTCGGCACACCATACGGTCCAACCCCAACCCTGACTATTGGGCAAGTCAAAGGACGAGAAGCAATCTATCTACCACGACACGGCGAAGGACACACTGCCCCGCCTCACAAGGTGAACTATCGAGCCAACATCTGGGGACTCAAAAATCTCGGAGTCGAACGAATAATCGCCACCAACGCCGTCGGCGCAATAGACACGACCCTCACACCAGGCGATATAGTCGTACCATCAGACCTGATCGATTTCACAAAATCCCGACGAGGAACCTTCTACGACGACCCCCCAGTCACACATATCGACGTATCCGAGCCATACTGCCCAACCCTGAGAAATGCGATGACGAGTGCTGGCTCTGACAACAAGAAGACCCTGCGAAACGACGTCGTAATGGCCGCCACTGAAGGTCCAAGATATGAAACACCTGCAGAGATACGCATGCTCAGGACCCTCGGCGGCGCAATCGTGGGAATGACAGGCGCCCCAGAAGCCTTCCTCGCGAGAGAGCTCCAGATCTGCTACGCATCAATCAGCTTCGTCTCCAACATGGCAGCAGGGCTCCAGAGAACACTCTCTGCAAAAGAGGTAGAAGACAGGGGAAAAGAGACCAGCCAGGTCCTGAACAAGATTCTCATAGAAGCTATAGGCAATATACCTGACACGAGAGAGGGTTGCTCCTGCGCAAGAGCGCTCGCCCAAGCCCAACTCAACAAACCGGAGGTCAAAGAACAAACATGCTAGACAGCCTACTCAGAATAGCAGGAGTATACACCGCCTACGAAAAATGGCTCACCGAACAAGTCAAAGGAAGACCACTACCCGAACACATCGGAATCATACTGGATGGCAACCGAAGATGGGCCGTGGAAAAGGCACTCCGACCTAACGATGGACACACTATTGGCGCCAAGGTCGGGGAAGAAGTACTGGACTGGTGCCTTGAATACGGAATCAAGACACTCACACTCTACACCTTCTCGACAGAGAACTTCGACCGGCCAGCGGAGGAAGTCAACGCTGTCCTCAAACTCGTTGAGGAAGAAGCGAGAAAGCTCGGAAGAGACAATCGTCTTCATACTCAAAAGGTTCGGGTCAAAGCTCTCGGCAGAACGGATCTCCTCCCGGAGAGCCTACAGGACGCGCTGAAGAAACTTGAAGACGACACAAGCGCGTACACAGGGCACTTCCTAAACATCGCAATCGCATACACAGGACGTGCAGAAATCGTCGACGCCACCAAAAAGATCGTCGAGGACGTCTATCAAGGAAACCTGAGACCGCAGGATATCGACGAGGGAATATTCCACAAGTACCTCTACACCGCACACCTCCCCAACCCAAACCCGGACCTAGTCATACGAACATCAGGCGAAGAGCGGCTAAGCGGCTTCCTCCTATGGCAATCCGCATATAGCGAGCTTGTCTTTGTAGACGTTTACTGGCCCGAGTTTCGAAGAATCGATTTCTTAAGGGCCATCAGACTCTACCAGAGGCGCTACAGAAGATACGGCCGATGAGAACACGCTACGATTCCGAGTGAGAGTCCAGGGCTCCAGCCTTGGTGTTCATCAAGAGAATCGACATCCGGGGATTCAAGACCTTCAACAAGAAGGTCTCCATCAACCTCAGCACAGGATTCACCGTTATCACGGGACCCAATGGATCCGGCAAGTCAAACATCCTCGACAGCCTCAAGTTCGCACTCGGCGAGCTCAGCCCTAGAGAACTCCGAGGCAGAAGCCTATCCGATCTAGTCCACAAGTCCCAAGGCGAAGGAGCACGCTCTGCCTACGTGGCCGTCCAGTTCGACAATAGTGACCGAAAGCTACCCGTAGACTCTGACCTCGTAACAATCTCCAGAGAGTTCTCGAAAGGCGGAGAAGGAATCTACCGCATCAACGGACGACGTCTCTCCAGAAAACAAGTCCAGGACGTAATGAGCTCAGCAGACATCCAAGTAACCGGTTTCAACCTCATCTCACAACACGCCATCACTCACCTCGCCGAGATCAGCACTGAAGAACGAAGAAGGATTCTGGAAAGCCTCATCGGAATCGGAACATTCGAGACAAAGAAAGCGGAAGCGAGAGTGCAGTTGCAGGAGGCGGACCTGAACCTCAAGGTCGCTGCCGCGAGAGTTGACGAGGTTAGACAGAGAATCGAACAGCTGGAAAGAGAAAGAAACGATCTTCTGAGATTCAATCTTCTCAAGACCGAGATAAACAGCCAGCAAGCACGCATCTTCTCAGCCCAGATCCTAGCCCTCGCAAACAGGCATCAGGAAATGTTGCAGACCCTAGAGCAGGAACAGATCAAGCTGGATCAGGTGAGACGCGAGAGAGAGGACTTAACTCAACAGAGAGCACAGATCGAACAAGACCGACGAAGCTTCGAGGAGAAAACTGTCACCCGGGGAAACCAAGAACTCTTCGATCTCGAAAGACGAATTGCGGAAGCTAGCAAGGGCTTCGTCGAAGCAAAGTCCGCTGCAGATACAGCGAAGAACCTAGTTGCAACCCGGACACGACAACGCGAAGCGTTCACGAAACAGGCGGAAGAGATGGAAACTTCAATCAAACCTCTCGCTAGCTCGATCAAGAGCCTCCAGTCCCACAAGAAAGTCCTCCAGGAGAAGTTAGAAGCTTCCACATCCAAGGTCGAAAAGATCAGCCAAAAGGTCACCGCCGGCAGATCTTCCCTCGACCAGGACGCAAAGAACCTACGCGAAGTCCAGGACGAGATCGACGGCCTCGGAAAGGAGCTCTCAAACCTAACCGCTCAGAGCAAGGGCAGTTCGACAAAACTCGATCTGACCGCCAGCCATCTGCAAACCCTTGAAGCCCGCCAGAAAGAGTTCGCCCAGCTGTCAGAAGAGCTGAAGACTAGAATCCGGGAAATGGAGAGGCTTCAGAAGGAAGAAGAAAGACGGCTCGAATCAATCGAGCAGAGAACAAAAGAGTACGGTGAACTCAAGGACCAACGCAGAAAAGAGATCGATGAAGCACTCGATATAGCAAAGAAGGCAAGGGTCGCTGTGGTCGAATTTAACACTCAAAAGAACCTAGCAGACAACTTGGGTGCGGAAGACAAGGCCATCGAGAAGATTGAAGAGATGGCTGATGAAGGCGCTCTGAAAGGCGTCTACGGCCGTCTAGAAGACCTCGTCAAGTTCCCAGAAGAATACCGCAAGGCAATCCAGGCCGCCAGCGCCGGCTGGATGAAAGCGCTTGTTGTAAAGAACCTCGATGTAGCAATAAGGTGCGTCGAAAGCCTGAAACGTACCAAGCTTGGACGCGTCAAGATTGTTCCCATAGAAGATCTTGAGCTTTCAGATCTGGAACTGGACACCGACAGTGTCTCTGGAATAATAGGTCCTCTTTCGAAGGTAATACGTTCCGACAAGTCCATTGCTCCCGCCGTCCAATTCGTCTTCGGCGATACCATACTCGCCACGACCCAAAGAGCAGCGTTCCTGACAGCGTCCAAGGGACAAAGATGCGTCGTTACCAGCGGAGACCTCTACGAGCCCGGGGGAGGCCTTGAGAGCGGTTACTACAGAGCCCCCCTAGAGATATCGAATATAGTTCCTCGATCCACCGCGCTTGAAAGCCTTGAGAGAACGGTGAAATCGCTTGAGACAGTTGTGCAACGCTCACGGTCGGACGTTGACCGTATCGAGACAGAACTAGACGAGCTCTTGGAAGACCGGGTGTCCGCTAGCAAGACCCGAGAGGCCTTGGCAAGAGACGTAGAACTTGCCAAGAAGAGCTTCGAGAGAACAAGAACCTTCCTCCAACAGACGACACGACGAATTGACAGTCTACAGAACTCCATGGCGAAAGAACAAGTCTTGTTGGAGGAGACAGCGGAGAAACAAGCGCAGATGAAGAGGCGGCTCGCCGTCATAGAAGAGGAAAGAGCGAGACTCAGACTTGATTCCAGAAGGACATCGCTCTCTCAACTCGAAACGGAACGAGACCAAGTCACCGCCGAGAACCAGGTCATTCTTCGGGAGACGCTAGAGCTAGAAACACGTCTCTCCTCCCAACAGTCCAAGCTGGAGACCCTTAGGCCCGGAATCGACCAGATCCGCATACAACTGCGCTCGCTTGACTCTGAGATTCATCGCGAAGAGACCCGAGCCAACGAAGCGCATCAGCAACTCGAAACATTAGAGAAGGAGATGAAACAGTTCAACGAAGAAAAGCAGCGTCTGGTTGGAAACTTGGACAGTGTTGGAGTTGAGAGGAAGAAGTACGAAGAACAGTTTGTAGAAATCGAAAAAGCAACCCGGAGACTTCTGCAAATGATGGATCCGCTTAATGCAAGCGTGACCGATCTAAAGGCGGGGCTTAGAGAGGTCGACGCTCAACTAACAATCTTCAAAGGACAACTCAGAAGCCTCGGATTCGAGACGCCACTCGAGACTCACCCGGCCCTCATCAAGGAGGCTGAAGATATGAAACGCGTCCTCGAACAGGAACGGGACGAGATAGGAGCTATCAACCAGCTCGCTGCCCAACAATATGAATCGCAGAAGGAAGGATACAAACACCTCTCAGTCAGGATCGGAGAGCTCGAACGGGAGAAACTAGCAATCCTCGACTTCATGAACGAACTCGAGAGGAAGAAACTTGACACCTTCATGAGCGCTTACAACAAGGTCAACGAGACATTCCAGAGCATCTTTCGCGAAATGACCGGTGAAGGAAACGGAAGAATGGTATTGGATACTCCGGAAAATCCGTTCGAAGGCGGACTTGACGTCCTCCTTCAGTTTCCTGGAAAAACAGAGCTCACAATCGGGAGCGCAAGCGGAGGAGAGAAATCCGTCTCGACAGTCTGCTACCTCCTCGCACTCCAACAAATCCATCCCATGCCATTCTACGTGATGGACGAAATCGATGCACACTTGGATGTGCTAAACGCAAAACGCCTGGCCACCCTTCTTCGGTCGAGGAGCAGCATGTCCCAGTTCATCGTAATCTCGCTCAAGGATACCACAATATCGAGAGCAGAGAGAGTGTTCGGCGTCTTCATCGATAAAGGCAGCAGTCAAATCGTGTCCCTGCCCTCAAGAGGAGAAAACAATTGACAATTCACGAAGAAGCATACTGGCTGAAAGCACCCTATGCCGTCCTCTTTGACCTGATCCATCTTCACCGCGTCAAACCATGGGACGTGAACCTCGCAAATCTACTGGATGAGCTTCTCCATGAGATGAGAGGTCGAGGATTCATCGACTTTTCTGTCTCCGGCACCGCCCTCCTCTCATCTGCAATCCTCCTGAGGATGAAGTCAGAACTCATCCTCAAAATGGAAGAACCGCCGAAGCCGCCGCTCGAGAGGCCGACAGACTTCGTCCCTCCTCC
This sequence comes from Crenarchaeota archaeon 13_1_40CM_3_52_17, assembly GCA_001918745.1. Classification (GTDB taxonomy): domain Archaea; phylum Thermoproteota; class Bathyarchaeia; order 40CM-2-53-6; family 40CM-2-53-6; genus 40CM-2-53-6. The sequence continues at coordinate 28,119 of MNGN01000033.1, forward strand.
CCTATCTTTTCCTCTGCGCTATGAATCGACAACTACGTCCGTCGAGGAAGTCATCAAGGGATTGCTGGAGGTGTTAACGGCGGAGAGAATGCTTCCTGCAAGCGCACAGATGGTTCTCAGAACACCAGAGGTGTTTGAGCAAGTCGACGATTTCCTTGTCAAGATAGAGGAGAATATCAAAGCCTTCCTGCGAAGACTCCTCACAGAAGCGGGCACTACACGGAAGAAACATTCCTTTCTGGCCCTTCTGGGAAAAGGCGACCCTCTCGAAGCGGTCAGAATGTTCATCATGCTGCTATTCTTAGCCGTCGAGGGAAGAGTTGGCCTCGCCCAGCCCCTAGAGTTCGGTGACATCGAGATCGAGCTGAAAGACGATGGAAGCACAAGTTTCGACTAACCCGGCTCAGCTGAAAACTGCTGACCTACAGCAGCAGCTCTGCGAGGCCGCACTATACGTCTCCGGAAGGCCTCTGGATCTGAAGATGATCGGGTCTGTCATAGGCGCTAGATCAGAGGACAAGATACGCGGAATAGCTACAGCAGTTTCGGAACGGTACAAGATTGCTGGTAGTCCAATTCAAGTCGTGGAGCTTCCGGACGGACGCTTTGTCATGCAACTAAAGGCGGAATTTGCCAAGTATGTTCGAAAACTGGCGAACAGACCGCTTCTGACACCCGGACCTCTTCGAACTCTATCCTTCATAGCTCTGAAGCAGCCTGTCACTCAGTCTTACGTGGTACGTGTTCGGGGAAAACTTGCGTACGGCCATGTGAAGCAGCTGAAGGACATGGACCTGATTAATGACGAGAGGATCGGGAGAACCAGAATGCTAAGGACAACCACGACATTCGCAGACTACTTCAACCTCAACCATGATCCTTCACTCATGAAGAAGGAGTTGAAGAAAGTACTCCAGGTTGGGGAAGACGCTCCATTACCGGTCGAAACAACCAAGTCTAACATTTGACTATTAGAGTCGAGCACTGAGCGTTCGAGGAAACTAGGCCACAGGGTATGTTTTCAACGCAGAGGCGGCTAGCGGAGCTAGTGGCGGACCAGCAATCCCAATTGTTTCTAGTAAATGGCGATAGGTGGGAATCGGATTTCGTTGTCGGAATAGATATGAGAAGTGAATACCATTCGCTTCTCCACGCAGAGCCTCGTAGGCTTCCGCGGCAACTGCGAGACTGCCTCCAGAGGGATCGTCTGACAGTTTCTTCCTGATGTGAGCTGGGACAGGTATGTCGAATTTCTGGCTCACAAATAACACGTTGTTCAAGCTGAGTGGAATGGAAACTTGAATGAACAGGGGTACGCCTAATCCTGCCCCAAGCAGAGCATCTCTGTGCTCAAGTACACTCTCCGAGTCGAAAGCGACGTTTGTAACGATGAAGTCGGCGCCCGCATCGACCCGTGATATAGTTCGGGAGATTTCGTTTTCCCTGTTGTCAGCGTGCTGGTTTGTCACCGCTCCAATGCATGGGTCGTTTCCATGGTTTAGCGAGGAGATTTCCCGAATTAGCTCGTTCGTTTTGGTAAACTCGTAGGTCCCTGGATGAGGCTGTGGATAGGGGTCTCCGTAAACGATCAGCACGTTTCCAAGTCCTTGAGCTATTTGGTTCGCGATAGCTGATAAGTCCGACCTATTGCAATCGCGACATGTTAGTGAGGGGACAGCAGTTATCCCGGCTCTATTGATGATCGAGGCGGAAGCAAGACTTCTGCGTTGGGGCGTTATCGAGAAAGACTTCGGATAGCTTGGGTCATTATGGCCATTCCGCAGGGCCGGAATCGTGATAGCGTCAACTCTTCCCCTCAGGAGAGCCAAATCGCTGGCAACGACTCTGTCTGGAATAAGTTCGACGGTAACGAGGTTGTGATGCCGCGCCCGATCGCTCAGTCTCATTGGTAGGTCTCCCTTGCTAGCTCCGCTCCTTTCGTGATGTTTGCGAGCTTCGCAAAAGCTACATCCCACGTTCTGGTCCGCAGTCCACAGTCTGGGTTCGCCCAGATTTTTGCGGGATCCCCGACAATCTTGGTGGCGAACAGAAGACGGTCTCGCACTAGCTCCGGAGATTCAATCAAGTCTCGCCCTACGGATTTTCCTGCCCCTTCGGACACATTTCCCGTATAGTCGTGAACGTGCGCAACGCCAAGCCCGAATTCTCCGCTGAAACCAGAGTCAACGAAATGGTTCAGATCGCTGTAGCCCTCCCGCGAGTCCTCATCGAGTCCGAGACGCGAAGTGTCCCGGTTAGCGAACTCTAGTGCGAGTTGGTCGCACTTGTCCAGCTTTGGCGCATATTCTGCGAGAACCTTGTATCCTATCTCGGAGGGGTAGCAAGTGTGGTCACTGAACTTGCAGTTGAATCCCTTGACTGTTTCATTCCATGCCTCTACGAAGAGTTCCATTTCTTGGGGTTCTGGGTGGGTGGTCACTGCTGGTTCGTCGATCTGTATCCAAGTTGCTCCCGCGTCGACTAGGTCTCGGATTTCAGGGCGTATGATTTGCTCTACGATATCGAGGAGGAATTCGCGCTTTGCCTCGATCTTCCGCGTCTTGGGAGAATTGGCCTGTTGCTTCTGGATGTAGTAGCCGCTGAAAGACCAGTCCACCAGTGTGTACGGTCCGGTAATCGGGACCTTCACAGCTCGGTGGGCGTATTTCTTGACATCAAGGAATTCTGGCAAGTAGACGGGGTGTTTTCTGGAGATTTTCGATTCTGCGACTCCTTTGTTGAAGTACTTGTTGTCAAAGGAGTGGACGTGGCCGAGGAGGTTCATTCCGTGCACAGCTTTGATTACGTGCTCGTACATTTCGACCCGCTGTTGCTCTCCCCCTACCCCGTCGTTGTCTAAGCCTGTAGTTTCGAAGAGGCGGAGGCCATACAAGGTAGAAAGTTCGAGGACCGCCTTGACTCGTTCCTTGTCATCACCGGTCCTGAGAATGCCCTTGGCTCGATCGTGAAAGTCCTGAATGCCCAGCTTCGCAGCCCATTCCTCAGCCTCAGAGAGGTCTTGTGAGGAGAGTCGTTGTCGAAGCCCCTTGGTTCTCCATTTTGGCTTTGCTAGACTCCCTATTTCTTGAACAGGAAAGAGCTTCGACATCTATCAACTCGCCTCGAATAGTTCAGATGCCTTAGACAGCGCCTCCAACTTCTGATTCGCGATTTCTTGTGGTACAAATTTCAAGTCCGAATTGGAGGCGAAAACCAGATCGCGGGCGCCTAATTTCTCTGAGAATTTTCGCGCTGTATCAGCGATCCAGCTTGGATTCTCAATGAAGGATTCCCGTGAGTCGACAACGCCCACCACGACTGCTTTTGAGGTTTTTTCCTGCTCACTGAGCGAGGAAATGTCGGTTTCGAACAGATCGATTCCAACACCGGAGATTGGTAGATCTAGAAGTTCTGGGAGTAGAGGGGCCCCGTCGCCAAAATAGGTCTGAACCACAAAATCTGCGGGATTGTCCTTGACCACTGAGCGAATTGCTCTTAGAGCGAGCTCAACCTCGGACTGATCTCTGAAACCTTTTCTATATGGTTGATAGACCAAGCAGGGCTCGGATAGTTGGAAGAGGGTAACGCCCAGATTCTTGAGTTTCTGGATAATCTCGCGCTCTGCAAGAGCGACGTCGACGAGCAAATCAGCGTAATTCTTGTAGTGCTTATTTTCCGAGAGCTGAGAGAACGTGTACGGTCCAGGGAGAGTGATTTTTCGCTCGACTTTTCCTGCCAAAAGTTCGGTTCGAAGAAAGCTCCGGGGGTCGATGTCGCCAGCGGAAATCTTGCCCACGACGATGGGTTTCTGGTAGAATGTATTAGTGTCAAACCATCTTGAGTATCTAGTGCCCGACTCCACTCCATACAGAGATCGCGTGATAGGTCTAAGCTGATCTTGCCAGGCTAAGGAACCGTCGGAAAAATGTCTGAAGCCGAGACTCTCTTGAAGCTTGATGATTTCCTTTGTCTCCTGCTCAAGTTGGACTTCTACCTGACTCCAGCTGGACTTTGCCCGCTCATAGGACCGGGTGAGTTCGATTAGTCTCTCTGACCGCGGGTGAATTCCCGCAAGCTGGATTTCCGGGGACATGTTTTCGTTGTCTTTTCATTTATTCTTATTATATAAGTTCTGTTGTACTCATATTCCTTTAGGAATAGGCTCTCAAGCTATTCCGATAGGAATAAGAGCACCGTCCAGCATGTTTGAGGTATGCTACCGTCATTGGGGGAGATTCCGAAGAAGAGGAAAGAGCTCGGACTAACGCAGTCCAGACTCGCTCTATCCGCTGGAGTGAGTCAATCGATTATTGCAAAGATTGAGGCAGGTTCCGTGGACCCATCTTATTCGGTTGTTCAGAGACTGTTCAGCGCTTTGGAGAGGGCTGGGGTCGAGAGCCCCGCGCGTCGTGTGGACGAGCTCATTAGTCGCCCAGTCGTTTCAGTGGCGAGAACACAGCTTGTCCGGGATGCTGTTGACTTGATGAGGCGTAGGGGCTATTCGCAGCTTCCCGTTTTCGAGGGCGGACGATGTGTTGGAAGTATTTCGGAGAAAACGATTCTCGATCGCGCTGCTCGGGGCGAGTCTCTCGAGTCTGTTCTTGCCCTCAGGGTTCGTGAGATCATGGATTCGCCGTTGCCTGTTGTCAATAGCGATACTCCACTGGAATCGGTTCTGGGATTGTTACAGAGCAACTATGGCGTGCTCGTTTCGAAGGGTGAGAACATTGTTGGTATTCTGACGAAATCGGACATTCTGAAGAGTAAGAGGTAGTTCTCGTAAGAGAAGGCTTGCGTTGTCTAATAGTGTATGGAAGCCTCTATGTTGTTTCCAGTGACTATTCACTAAGGTAACATCATTCCTATTCGAGAACAACTCATGCTGTGTTCTCCTGTTCGAATTACTAGCTTAGGAATACTCACCATGTTCGGACGCAAGAAAAAAGACGAGAAAGAAGGCGACGCAACCGAAGATATGTCGACGTCAGCGTCCGCATTGACGGCCAACCCTCAGGGCATGTCGACTCCGATACAGGCTCCTTCTATTCCTGCTGGCTCACCTACGCCTCCCAACCTTCCACCCGTGACTGCTACCAGTTCCTATCAGCCTCCGAGAAGCTCCCCCGCTCCTGCTCAAATCGACGAGGATAGTTCGCTGAGTAGATTGCTGCAATCATTACTCAGAGACTTGCCTCCCGACGCAAGCTCCTTTGTGGGAGAACAGCCGAGAGGGTTCGCGATGCAGAGTAGTCCAGAATGGGTTCCACCCAGATCGACCCCCACAAGCAGGCCCATGATGATCGTTCCTGGTGGAAAGAAGGACGCTGAGCCTGACAAATCAATCATGACGCCAACCCCACCAGCGCCTCCAGTTCGCCCCTCCAAACCTCCCGAGCCTGTACAGCAGCCCGCAAGGGAAATGGTCCAGCCTAAGTTCTATCCGCCACCCTCATCGGACAAACCAGAGAAACCGGCGCGAGAAGAAGCTCAGAAACGTCCCAGCGCTCCGAAGGTCTCCCGGAGTTTCGACCATATCTTCGAGCTTACACAGGGAAGCCTCGAGTCTCCTGGTCTCGTGGTTGTGAATGGCAGTCCAGGTTCCGGGAAGACGACTCTCTCCTCCGGGCTTGCCAGCAGTTTTCTCAAGCAGGGAAACCCGTGTATGTTCGTAACCTACGATAAGGCGCCCGCTGCGCTCAGAGAGCAGATGAAAAAGATTGGCGCGGACCCGTCGGAAGCTGAGTCCCAATACCGGTTCTTGTTGGTGGACGGGTTTTCGTCCCAGTCCGACTCGTTCAGTTTTGAGCCCTACTATGTTGAGAAAGCGTTTGACTTCGATTCGATACAGGACGCGCTCATCAAGAACAGTTCTATGTTTATCGGCGAGAAAACCAAGATTCTGTTTGATTCGATCGATCCAATTGTGGCAAAGGTTGCATCAAAGGATGTTGTCAAGCGATTGGGCGAGACTTTGGACAAGCTTAGAGACTCTAGCGTGACACTTGTCCTGACGGTGGATCTCTCGAAAGCGCCTAAGGATGTGGTAAAGTGGTTGGAGGATACCGCGTCGTGTGTTATCGATCTGGATAAGGACGATTCGGACGCGAACGGGCGAGAATTGAAGGTTCGGAAGTTGAACGGGTCCGCGTCAAAGATTGACACGGAGACTTTCGAGATAGACTCTGGCAAAGGACTCGTCTTCGTAAAATAGCCTCGTCCTCGCATCGTCATAGTTTGACGGTACGAGTTACTCGTCGTCTCTTGGACCGGCCGCTTGCGTTTGCGGTTGGAATGCTTCCAGGGGGACCCATCTGCTTTTCTGGGTTCCTTTGACCCAGGCGCCCGCTCCATCAATCCATTCGACAACGCCTTCAATTGTTTCGCCGCTCATCAATGTCACCTTGATGTTGTCGCCGGGCTTGGGAAGAGACATGACGGTGAGCGAATGGGGGGCTGGCTGTGCTATGATAAAACACTAGCTTGGACTTACTTTCAGACGGGTCCGCCGAGACCGCTCATGTCACGCGGGATGCCCAAGGGATCCATTTTTTCTCAGGAGGCTGTTTCTGTCTGGGGGGTGATTCTGGGCTTGTTTGCCGGTGACCGGCTTGGAATCGGCTTGTCTCGTTATTTTTGATCCACGTGTATTCCCCTAGGGATAAGCGTGGAAGATGGCGTTCTAGAAATCGTGGGCTTGGATTCCTAATCTGGGCTTGAATCGGGCGAGTTTCTGAACGGTACGAAGAATCTAGAGGGGTTCTACGTAGCCGAAGCCTTCGCGTATGATCTTGCGCACTTGCTCGGCTCTTTCTTCTGTATTCTTGTCCAGGAAAATCTTGACGATGTGGCCCTTCTCGGTCTCGAAGCGCAAACCTTCTTTGCGAAACTTCTCTAGCGCATCGTTCAGGGTGAAATGGTTTCCAAAGGTGGCAACAATAACCGCGCGGTTCTTCTTCTTGCCGCCGAGCCTTATTGCTGTCTTTCTGAAACCCTCAGCTAAACCATAGGCCATCTTGGATCCAACGAGGCTCTAGGATAGGCGAACCTGCTATATGACTATCGGGCAAAGGGTTGCGGCTTGGGACTCTAGGCTCTTACGCAGCGAGTTCAATAGGCCGCATCCGCTCAGATGGTCTTTTGCCTAAGACCTTTCCAAGCTCCACCGTGACAACTCTTCTGTTGGACCGCTGACCCCCATACCACCTGTTTACCTGATAATCACCATATTTCAGTCGAAAGAGCTTGAAAACATGTTCCAGTTTCTGCATAGCGAGGCTCCCGTTTCCTTCGAAAAGAATCTCTCCAACCTCAACCTCCACCCGAGGAGTCTTTTTCACGTTTTTCCACCAATCAGAATCCTCATGAGCAAGGAAGAACAATTTTCCATCTTCGAAAACGAACCAGAGTTCGACTGATCTCGACAAGCCGGTGCGTCGGCCCCTTGTAGAGAGATTGAGGTAAGGCGTCTCTTCCAGAATAACCTCGCTAGTAGCCATTACACTTCCTGACACGGATACCGTTTGTCTGACTCCGCGTTATAACCCTGAGGGCCTTGAGGAGCCCTTACTCGAACGACTCGCTCGACTCGTCGCCGCCGGTAGGCTCGGTCTTCGCAGGTTGCGAAGCTGGAGTTCGCTCCGGCAGGAGAGAGTATCTACCATCGGAGGTCCGATAGATGGCCACCCGATGAACTGTTTCCCAGCCCGCGCTTCCCTGACGTCGAATCTGGATGGTCAGCACCTCGGCGTTAGGGTCGCTCTTTCCTGGCCAGACAGTTAGGCCGAGAAAGTCTCCATTGGGCAGCTTGCTCGTGAACCTTGCCTTGTACTTCTGCCTCTCAGCCATCATGAGACAACTAGACACGTTCATCGCGTATTAAGATGCGCCTTTCGCGGCGACACCACCGTTAGCTATTTACGACGCCCATCCTCTCACACTCGAGACTCGACTTGAGCTCGACGGATCTGAAAGCACAGAAAGGCGACACTGTAGCCGTGCACTATCTCGGACGATACCCGGGAGGGAAAGTCTTCGACACCTCAATGGAGAAGGAGGCGAAATCCGCAGGACTCTACAACCCTGCCCGAGACTACAAACCACTTCAGGTGATTCTCGGAGCGGGAAAGGTGATTCAAGGGTTTGACGAAGCCTTGATCGGCATGAAGGTCAACGAGGAGAAGGAGGTCGTGATTCCACCCGAGAAGGCCTACGGAAAGACAGGAAACCATCCCATGGCAGGCAAGACCCTCCAGTTCAAACTTAGGGTAACCAACATCAAACGCTAATAACACAAGTCGGCCTGAATTTTCTCTCACCGCGTACAACGCGGCCCGTGACGATAGCCTCAATTCAACGCTAACTATCACGAACTCGCATGGGAGGGATTGCTTCTCTTCCTGTACATGGACGCTATTGCCCCGATGGTTCCGACTGCAGCGAGCAAATTGCCCGCGACTATGACTCCAGCCGGGTCAAAGGCCGGTTGCGAACCCTGACCCTTGGGAATCGAAGGACCTTTTGGATTGGAGCCTGATGTGGTTGTTGAGGGTTGCTTATTGTTGGAACCAGATGTGCCTGGAGGGGGAGAACTTGATGGGGGTGATGCCGATGGTTGACTTGGCGGGCCAGTAACGCGTACTGTTACGATGTACGATTGAGAAAGAGCGAGGATTGCAGAGCCTGTTACGTTGATCTTGTATTCTCCAATTTGGGCAGAGCTTGCATTGATTTCGAGAGTTGACGCCGCGTTACCCCCTGGCAAAACCATTACGCTAGATGGATCCGTTACCGCTTGAAGCCCAGAGCTGGGGGAAACTGACGTACGAAGGGTCACTGGCCCGTTTAGCCCCTGACTCGTAACGATGATCGCGGCGTTTGTACTGCTTCCGTTCTGAATGGTCATAGTGTCCGGGGTTACGGAGAGGCTGAATCCGACTAGAGAGGTTTGTGCATTGTTTGGGGTTGGGGCCGTGACAAGAGCAGGTAAGGTCGTAGCGAGAATGGCTAGGCTGACAAGGATGATTAGTGGGAGTCGCAAGGGTCCTATCACGAATTGTACGTCTTTGTAACTGCTAGATTGGTCTGGGGCATATTAGCACGAAGTGTATAGGTGAGTGCATCTGAACACAATGCAACACGGTGAAGACTAACGTACCGTGTTCGGCTTGTACACTGGAACGAGGTCGAAGCGAAACAGAAATCACACCAGCTTTCCTCTGCTGGATATCTCGTGAAATACGACAAGATCACTCCAGATCTGCTCCCGGAAAGGGAAAATCCCTCGGACGCTATTGTAATTGATCTTTCTCGGCTACCCTCTCAAGGACGAGACATGGCTATGGCATTAAGGTCCTACAAGTCTACTCGGACAATACCCTTGGTCTTTGTAGATGGAGACAATGAGAAACTCAAAAGAGTCAAGGCTCAGATTCCAGACGCAACCTACACAAAATGGGATCAGGTGGTCGAAGAATTGGAAGAGATCCTCACGCACCCTCCGACAGAATCCCCGCGCGTCCGATCGCGCCTAGAGGGATATGCAGGTGTGCCTCTCCACCAGAAGCTTGGAATCAAATCGGGATACACCGTTTCCCTAGTTGGGGCACCTCTAGGGTTCCGACAAGTCTTGGGCGAATTACCTGAAAATGTGGTAGTACGAGATGGTGTGAGAGGCCAATCCAACCTGACCATATGGTTCGCAAAGTCCCGAAAAGAATTGGAAGAGAGACTACAACGTATGAGAGTTTTTTCAAAAAACGCTGGGTTATGGATTGTCTGGCCGAAGCAGACCTCAAGACTTCACACCGACCTAGGGCAACCGGTAGTCAGGGAGGCAGGCATAGCCGTTGGGATGGTTGATTTCAAAATCTGTTCGATTGATAATACTTGGTCCGGCCTTCGATTTACTCTGAGAGGGAAGTAAACGTCAGACGCCACGAATTGCATGCGAGTTCAGTGAACAACAGTTTTCAACCCTAGCTCGCGGGTCGACCACTTTACCCGGACCGACCTCGCGGTGGTAACACAATGTCAGTAGGGACGTAGGACTCGAAGTCCAACTACGACTTCGGATTTGGCTTCTCTTGGAATGGTCCGCGTCTAACGCGCAAAAATATCACAAGGAATAGAGTGACACAATTGAGCCTGGTGGATATCCTAATTTCGATAGGAAGCGCGGGGCTCGCGGTCTTTAGTGTCCCTACAGTTTTGAACAAGAATTCGCAGGTTCCACGGAAGACAGCAAGTATTCCATCGGCGTCTATCTTGACATATTTTGTCCCTTTGTTTGCGATTAGTGGGTTAGATCTCACGGCTATAACTATCGCAGGGCAGGCCATCGTCTGGTGGCTGATTGTCGCTCTAAGACCTGTCAAGAAGACGGGTTAGCCTGACTATGAAATGAGGCTCGCTTGGATATGGTGCGGCCGCCGGACACCGCACAATAAGTGCAAATCGCACGCAGAGCGAGTCATAGTTATAGGGTCTTTCCGGTTCTAGCACAAAGATGGTCTCGAGCCTCATTCTCTGGTCAGGCCGGTACGGCTGCGAGAAGAACCAGAAGTTTTCCTGGACTCTGAGAATCCCGTATCCAGGCGTCTCCC
>MNGN01000010.1 GCA_001918745.1 Crenarchaeota archaeon 13_1_40CM_3_52_17
GCTCGCCAAGACCCTAGGCGGCGAACAACCAATCCCCGTCGAGATCACCCCCTACGCCTACCACTCAACACTTGCAAAGATCAAAAAGATATCCGAGAAAGCAGCATTGAGGGAAGCGTCAGGCGGCAAGATAGGACCCGTAGTCACTGACAACGGAAACCTGATCATCGATGCATACTACAGAAACCTTCGACGCCCCGACATCATTCACGAAAAACTCAAGGAGATCCCTGGAGTACTGGAAACAGGACTCTTCCTACAAATGTGCGACACGGCATACGTAGGCCGAAAAGATGGAAAAGTCGATATTCTACGCCGAAGCTAGAGCGACACTGAGATAGACATTCACCTGCGCGCCGCAACATGCATTCATCTCTCAACCCCTGTAACCCTCCCAAGACAAAATGCCGGGGGCGAGACACAGGGACAGCCCTGTGTGCCGTTACCATGATTCTATCTCCGGCATTGACGATAGCCCCAGAGGGCAGATGTTATCGACACCTTGAACTCTAGCCGTCAGCGGTTTTCCTTGCTATAACGAAAAACCAATCCGAGAAGAGCCCTCTATGCTTTCTCCAAACCGATAGCCTGATACCCTTCTTGGGAAAGAGCTTCAGGGCCTCTCTAATTGTGAATGCGTGGAATCTGACCGGTGCTCTTCCGATGACTTCGGTGTAGTCTCCAAACTCTGTCCTCCTCCAAAGGAATTTCTCCGAAGCCCAATTAGCATAGTATTTCATGAAACTGAAGAAGTGTCGGAAGCTCCAATATCGGTGGACAAAATTTACAAGAACAATTCCTCCCGACCTTGTCACTCGAACAGCCTCGGAAATTATTTCTAGCCTGTCCTCCTTTTCCAGCCACAGTCTGTATTTTTCGCTAAGTGTGGAGCCGAACGAGACGACGTAGTCAAAGCAATCGTCACGAAAGCAAAGACCTCTTCCATCTGCTCTAACAAACTGGCATGAGGCACCTTTCTCTCTGTTCAACTGTTGCGCGTGGCTCAGGGTGGGCATGTCGATCTCGACGCCAAGTGCATCGAATCCCTGAAGATTGAGGTAAACGGAGCTTCTTCCACGACCGCATCCAAGGTCCAAGAGGCTACCATTCGACTTCAAGAAACGCGTGATTACAAGGAGCTCAAGATCCGCTATCGTTTCTCCGGCAGTTGGAGTCGTGGCAAGTCCGTCGTCCCTATGCAATAGTGTTCGCGTTTCTACCAATTGACCACTCTCCACGTAAATCCATAGGTGCCGGGGGCGGGAGTCTCGGACAGGAGTGTTTTCGAACCCGCGACTTCCGGATCTCCCACCTTGAAGTTATGAGTCCGGCGCTGTGGTTCCCCTTTCGGGGTCTGACCAGGCTGAGCCACCCCGGCAAAACAAGCCGCCAAGTATCTGCGGCTAAAAGCATTCCTGACAAATCATTAAACAAGACCTCAACCCCGGCCTTGACATCGGCAAGAGGATTCTCAACTGAAAAAATACGATTTTCTAACTCTTGACGATGTAGAAACAAGGGACAAACGGGTCTTCCTCAGAGTTGACATCAACGTCCCCCTAGATCCTTCCACTCACCAGATCCTAGATGATACCCGAATCAAGGCAATATCGAAGACCTTGTCCGAGCTCGATGAGGCTCGCGTAGTACTCGGCTCACACCAAAGCCGTCCCGGAAAAGACGACTTCACCTCGCTCGAACCCCATGCGAACCTCCTAGCCCAATACTGCTCACAACAAATCAAGTTCGTGGACGATGTCATCGGACCTCACGCCCTCGAGAAAATCAACAAGGTCCAGCCAGGCGAGATCCTAGTTCTCGACAACCTAAGGTTCTGCGCCGAAGAAAACATCGACGACAAACGCGAAAAACTCGTCAAGACCCACTTTGTCCGACGCCTAGCACCCCTCTTCGACCTATACGTTGACGACGCCTTTGCAACAGCCCACAGATCACAACCCTCCATCACCGGTCTGCCAGAATTACTGCCGAGCGCAGCAGGCCGTCTGATGGAGAAAGAACTGGACGCGGTTTCAACCCTCCTTGAGGAGCCAAGGAGACCCTGCGTTTACTCTCTCGGTGGAGCGAAGGTCGAGGACAAGATCCCGGTCATCGAAAACATACTGTCGCGAGGAAAAGCGGACAAGGTCCTGTTGGGAGGAGTGCCCGCAAAACTGTTTCTTCGAGCACGGCAGATAGAGACGAAGATCGACGATGGAGAGATACGAGATTTCAAACAGTTCATAGACCGAGCCAGAGACCTGACAGAGAAGTACCGAGATCATATCGAAGTCCCTTTGGACTTGGCATACGAGGACAAGCAAGGTAAGAGAGTCGACAGACCTGTTGCGTCGACTCGCATTGAACAAGAGGCTCTTGACATCGGCTCTAAGACCCTAGAGAAGTATTCCAAGATTGTAATGGGGGCAGCCACGACAGTGGCTAACGGGCCCCTTGGTGTCTTTGAGAGAAACGGGTTTGACAAAGGAACAAGGCAACTATTGGACTCAATGGCCAGGAGCAACGGCTACACGGTGATTGGAGGAGGACACCTGGTGGGTCTTGCATCAATCCAAGGAATTGAAGAAAAGTTCAGCCACGTCAGCACCGCGGGCGGAGCAATGCTCTCCCTCTTGTCCGGTCAAAGTCTCCCGGGGGTGGACGCGCTGGTCCGGGCCGCCACTAGGATGCGCCTGGCAAACCCTGTCGCCTAGAATACAGGCTTGCCGAGAGATTTTATCTGAGACGGATTCCGAGACAGTTTCGATGCGCGCCCCGGTAGCTCAGTGGTAGAGCGACGGCTTTGTAAACGTCAAAAAAGCCGTAGGTCATGGGTTCAACCCCCATCCGGGGCTCCACTACACTTGATGAGGTGGAGATTCGGACTCTGTTTTTGGTCCGCGCAGAAACGAGGAGACTGCTGAGCCGAGGATCAGGAAGGATAGGACGATTAGCGAATGCTGGAGTCCGGCAAGGAAGGATCCCAGATCACTACTTGCTAGTTGCGTGACTCCTCCTAGGCCAACATTTCCCAGGTTCACAAGCTTGGAGTAAGGAACGTCCGCGGTCATCAGCGCAAGCACAAGTGGAATGCTGGCCACGATGCTAGTGTTGATGATCGTGGCTCGGACCCCGGATGAGATTCCTCTCTTGGAACCCGGAACCGAGCCCATTACAGAGCTCGCGTTAGGACTGCGGAAAAGCCCGATACCAAATCCGACAAGCGCCAGCCAAAACGCAATCTCCGGATAAGACGTGTTCAGATCGAGCCGGGACAGGGAGAAGAATCCGGCGGAAGCAACGAGCAGCCCCACACTGCTCAATCCTCTCGCACCCCACTTGTCGGAGAGCCATCCGCTCACAGGTCCGACGAGAATCAACGTCACGTCCAGAGGGATGAGAAATATTCCCGCGTGCAATGGATCATACCCCCTTACCAGTTGGAAGTAGAGCGTCATCACGAAAGCTAATGCCGCAAATGCTAGCCCGCTCAGGAGGTTCGCTATGTTGCCGGCAGTGAACAGCCGGATCTTGAACAAGGACAAGTCAAGTGCGGGGAACCTCGCCTTTCTCTCGATCATGATGAAAATGGCGAAGCAGAGGATGCTCCCTCCGACCACGGCTTGATTCGCGAGGTTCGTCAAGCTGCCGAGCGTGAGGCCCAAGAGTAAGAAAGTGATCGCGACAGAGAATGTTATGGCTCCCGCCGCGTCAAACTTCTCCCCGACAGCCGGCCGAGAAATCTCCTTCAGCCGCTTTCTAGACCAGTAGGTCCCAAATATTCCCACTGGAACGTTTACGAGAAATATGGAGCGCCATGTGAACAGCTGGATGAGAACGCCGCTCAGCGTGTATCCAGTAATTGTCCCTGCGTTAATAGCGACCTGGTTTATCCCGATCCCCTTGCCAAGATCCTTGGCCAAGAACGCGTCCGTGACGATGGCAACGCTATTGACGAACAATAAAGCGGCGCCGATGCCCTGGACGAGTCTGAAGGCAAGAAGCGCCTCAGCAGTAGGGGAAAGACCAGAGAGTAGAGATCCAAGGGTGAAGACTGCGAAGCCCATGTTGTAGAGCCGGACCCGTCCATGCATGTCAGCCCAACGACCAATCCCTACAAGGAGAACCGTGATCATCAAACGGTAGATTGTAATAATCCAGACACCAACCACCAGGTTGGTTTTCAGATCAGACACGACCTGTGGAAGCCCGACCACCACGATACTGGAGTCAAGAGTCGCCATGAAAATTCCCACGGTGGTAACGGTCAGAACAACCCACTTGTACTCCAAGAGAAACCGACACACAAACAAGCAGTATTTTTCCGAAGGAACGGAAAAACCGGAATATAAACCCCGGCCAGAAAACCCGTAAACCCGGACCACTCCTGCTATTCCACGATCTTACGGAAAACGCGAAACCCGCGAGATCTTCAAACTCTCGAACGAGACAAGCAAAGAAAACTCTTCAAACCTCAAAAATCCAGACCAGACTCGCCCATTATCAGCCCTGTTTTCGAATCTGGTGCCTTGTCCCTAAAATACATAGCAAATCGTTCTTGACGCCTCGACAAAACACCATGCGATCCACGCCTGAACTGTGCCCTGAACCGCCCGTCTCGCCCATAATCCCAGCCAGCCAGACAGCAAATATTCACGGGAGGAAGGGGGGTCTTGCACAGAGCATCTCGCGATGCAAAAGCGGTCCCTCCGAGCGCTCGGGAAAACAATCTTCACGATCCTATCCAGTCTCATGTAAGGCGAAAGCATTTCTTTAACAAGCATGGCGGGGAAGCGATTGATTCCAGCTTGAGCAGGCCCCAAACACGACTCGTCGACGAACTGTTCGCCCTAGACTCCCGGATCCGCTACGTTGCCCTCCTAGACCGGAACAGCAAACTCCTAGAATCACGTATGAGGTCGAACGTGATGAGCCTGACCCCAGAGACTTATGACCGGAAATTCATGGGAAGCGTCCCACCTATGATCCTGGACACGTTATCCCAGCTTGAAAACCAGTGCGGACCACTCGCACACATCTCCATACAATACCAGAAAGTCGACCTAGTCATCTTCCCCCACAACAACCAGATCGTCGCCATCAGCCTTGAACCAGGCCCCCTCGAACCTATACTCCGCAAACTCAGAGACAGCCTCAACCTGCACATCCACATCTAACCCATAAACAGCCAACTCCCCAAAACCGCAACCTCCCAGAAAGATGATCCGAACTCGACACAGAAGGTAGCGACCATTAGAAGCCGAAAGAGGAAAGATGCGGTGAAAGGTTATACAAGAATAGAGAAGCGGTACCCAGCATGCCACCACAACCGAGGGAATCCTACCAGCAAGTCTTCAAGCTCCTACAAGCCCACCACGAATGGTTCTCAGGAGCCATCCCCCTCATAGCAAGCGAAAACATTCCCAGCCCCGCAGTCAAAGAAGCCATTCTCTCAGACTTCGGCAACCGCTACGCAGAAGGCTGGACGGGCGAAAGAGTCTACGCCGGCTGCCGATACATCGACCAAGTAGAACAGATCTGCATGGACCTCGCCAAAGATCTATTCCAGGTCGATTTCGCCGACGTCCGGCCGATATCTGGAGTGTGCGCAAACCTCGTAGCCTACACAACCTTCACGACACCAGGAGACACTATCATGGCACTAGCAATCCCGGCCGGCGGCCACATCAGCATGGGAAAGAAAGAGTTCGGAGGAACAGCAGGATCAGTACGAGGACTAAGTGTCGAGTACTTGCCGTTCGACACGGAAGAGATGAACATCGATGTTGACGCTTCTGAGAAGAAGATCAGGAAATTGGCAGCCGAGGGAAAAAAACCAACATTGGCGATGCTCGGTGGCTCCGTTCTTCCGTTTCCTCATCCGATCAAAGATCTTGCACCAATATTCCAAGAATACGGAACCAAAAGCTGCTACGACGCAGCCCACGTAGCAGGCCTAGTTGCAGGACACCAGTTCCAAGACCCGATGCACGAAGGCGTCGACGCAATGACCTGCAGCACCCACAAGACGCTTCCCGGACCACAGGGCGGACTGATACTCTCACATCTAGAAAACGCAGAGAAGATCAAGAAGGCAACCTTCCCAGGCAACGTCAGCAACCACCACCTCCACCATCTCGCGGGGAAAGCTATAATGTTCGCTGAGATGCTCGCCTACGGAAGAGAATACGCGGCCCAGATCGTCAAGAACAGCAAAGCCCTCGCCCAAGCGCTTCACGAGCTTGGATTCAAAGTCCTCGGGGAAAAAAAAGGCTTCACAAAATCTCACCTTCTAGTCGCGGACATTACCAAATATGGCGATGGAAAGACTATCGAGAAAAAACTGGAAGATGCCAACATCATACTCAACCGCAACCTTCTGCCCTATGATATCAAAGAAGGGCGACATTTCGAAGCTCCAGGCGGAATACGGTGCGGAGTGTCAGAAGTCACGAGGCTAGGAATGAAAGAATCAGAGATGAAGGAAATAGCCCAGCTAATGCATCGAGTTGTCGTCAAGGGCGAGGACCCAACAAAAGTAGGCAGAACCGTAAATGAGTTCCGAAAAGGATTCACAAGAGTACACTATGCTTTCGATTCCACCAGAGACGCTTACGAGTACGTCCAGCTGCGATAACCAGGCCACCCTTATTACAGACCATCCCTCCCGAACGCAGGAAGCAGAGGATACTAGTTGAGCACCAAGCGGGAGAAAAGACGCCGAGACGAAGCACCGATGCCCGCTGCAAGCGCGGGGCTCTTGCGCTTTTTCGAAGAAGATACCCCGGGAATCAAACTTAGCCCCCAACTCGTCGTCATATCCGGCGTAGGACTAGTAGTCCTCGCCCTCATCGCATATTTCCTTCTACCCGTCACCTGACCCAGCTAGGGTCTCGGTTGGAACACTAGTAGTCCTCAAACAGTTTTCTCTGGTTCATAGTGGGAACCGCTCTCGCGTCAACCCCGAGTTCGGACCTTACTGTTCGTCTCAGCTGCTCAGCGAACCCTGTGAAAATGTACACTTCTCCGGGCCGGCACGCTTTGATAAAGGATACAAGCTGCCCGAAATCAGCATGACTGCTCAACGGGAAAGCCGCTTCACGCCCTCTCAACGACAGAGCCCAGCCTGTGGCAAAAGCCCTCGCCGCCTTCCTCCCAATACTCCTCCTGTCGCCTGGAGTCGTAATGTAAACGCATGGCTCTTTCTCCAAGATCTCCCTCCCGTCAGCGGAGTCTGCGGATAGCCAACTCAACGAGTGGCCACCCTTCCGGTAGGCCTCATTCACTCCATCGAGACGCGGATTAACAATGACGCGTAGGTGCGTGTAGACGTTGAAGAGGCGAACCATTTCTTGTGCCTTGCCAGCAGCGTAAACGTGTAGACAGGGAACGCAACCTTGCTTTATCATCTCCACAGCCCACTCAACAACACCTGCGTAGATGGTCTCACGAGATGGAAAACGGTAGATCGGCGAGCCGTACGTAGCCTCGATCACGAGAACGTCACACCGGTGAGGCTCGGCCGCTTTTGTTGTCAAGGTATCAACGCAGTTAATGTCTCCCGTGTACAGAATCGAGGTCGCTGGCGTGTGGACAAGAAACTGGGCAGATCCCAGCATATGTCCCGCGTTTAATGCTCTAATCTCGACACCATCGATCGAGACTTTGCGGTTCAGGTCGATCGCGGCGAAGTTAGAAACTGGGTGGTTGTTCAGAGCAGTGTGGATATTTTTCGTCTCGACAGTTGACTGTTTCAGGCCCTTGTGTCCGAATCCGCGAGTGTGATCGCTGTGAGCATGAGAAACGAAAACCCTTGAAGTCTGCGGGACTCTCCGAAGCTTGACGGGGTCCATCAAGATCGTTACTCCGGACGCGGCGACCATGAGCCCGTCGAGCCAGGCCACTTTATCGCCGTGCGCTGGGCTTTCCCTCCGAAACCGACTCCAGCCTTTGAATAGCGTCCAAGTGCAAGAAAATATCACCTTTAGGCTCCCGGTTCACGATCTGAGGAATGGGGCTAACAACTGTAGAACGGAGAATTACCGCTTCAGACTCCGTTAACCAGACTCCGGGTGGCTCGTGCGAGACAACCGCAAGCAGTCCCTCGTAGCCGAAATCGCGGTTAATCACTGCCAGTACTCTCTTCCCGACCAGCCTCTCCAGCATGTGAAAAACTGTCGGATTTACTGCGGACATGTGATGCAGATCGCTGCTCCGAAGAGGCGTTGACGTTCCACGTTCGGTCCCTTAAAAGCAGGGTGGACAAGCATTCGGAGACTCGAATGACCGCGCTACGAGGAGTCCTCTCGTCAAACCCACTCTGGTTTGGCAAGGTTAATCTTGCAGGAACGAGCTCGCTACAAACAATTGACACCGAGGCCACCATGTCAAAGACACTTCCCGAGACTGAGATCGACGACGGATTCGAAGATGAAGAGCCAGCTCCAAATATTGTGCGGATTGGCAAGAAACCGACGATGAATTACGTGGTTGCTTGCGTGACGCTGTTCAATACCGGAGTGCCGGACGTGATGGTGAGAGCTCGTGGCCAGTCGATTAACAAGGCTGTCGAGACAGTCGAGATGCTCAGGAGGGCTTTCTTCAAAAACGTGCAGATCCATCTGGTAAATATTGGGACTGAAGAGGTTCAGCGAGAGGATGGCTCGATTGCAAGTCTCTCCACGATCGAGATAACTCTCGGAAACTGAGCCCAACATAGGCCGGATAATCTGCGCAATCTTATTAGTGGCAGAGAGGTGAGCACGTCCTCACCGATGCCAGCGGCGAAATATCCGAAGATCGTGGTTACTCCTCCAGGTCCAAAGGCCCGAGCCTTGCTCAAAGAGGACGAGTCTCTGATCTCTCCTTCTCTCGTTAGATTCTACCCACTCGCTGCGGACTCGGGTCAGGGATGCATCGTAAAGGATGTTGATGGAAACGAGTTTATCGACTTCAATTCTGGCCTTGTCTGTCTCGCAGTAGGCCATTCCCATCCGAAAGTCGTTGGTGCCATAAAGGCTCAAGCGGAGAAACTGATTCACTATTCATGGACCGACTTCTATTATGAAAAAGTTGTTCAGCTGTCGAAGGAACTTGTCAAGATAACTCCAGGGAACTTCCAGAAGAAAGTGTTTCTCAGTAATAGCGGGACCGAGGCTATTGAGGCCGCGATGAAGCTTGCAAAGTGGCATTCGCGAAAACACAGTTTCCTCAGCTTCACAGGCGCGTTCCACGGAAGGACACTTGGAGCGCTGAGTCTTACCGCGAGCAAGCCTGTGCAGCGCCGACACTTCTTTCCGATGGTTCCAGGTGACACTCACGTTCCCTTCGCGTACTGCTACAGATGCCCGTTCAAGATGACTTACCCAGAATGCGACATGTACTGTGTCGACTTCATACAGGAGCAGGTCCTAGACAAGTATCTGCCGCCGGAGGATGTTGCGGCGTTCTTCATCGAACCCATTCAGGGAGAGGGCGGATACGTTGTTCCTCCGCCAGAATATTTCAAGCGGCTGCGGAAGCTGTTGGACAAGAATGGGATTCTGATGGTCGATGATGAGGTGCAGGCTGGGATGGGGCGGACTGGGCGCTGGTTTGGAATCGAGCACTGGGGTGTCGAGCCTGATGTTCTTTGTACATCGAAGGCTTTGGCGTCAGGCATGCCTATTGGTGCTACTGTTGCGAACTCTGATCTGATGGACTGGGAAGGTGGATCCCATGCAAACACTTTCGGCGGGAATCCGGTGTCATGTGCCGCGGCGATAGAGGTGATCAATGCGATCCGGGATGAGCACCTCCTCGAGAACGCAACGAAACAGGGAGACTACCTGATCAAACGGTTGAAGGAGATGCAAGAGAAATACGATATCATCGGCGACGTTAGAGGGAAGGGATTGATGATTGGCGCGGAGATCGTGAAGGATCCCAAGACGAAAGAGTCCGGTGATAATGAGGCGCACGAGATCATGATGAAGTCCTTCCGGCGTGGACTTGCTATGATCACGGCGGGTCACTCGACTCTACGAATCGCGCCGCCGCTGATCATCTCGCGGGATCTCGTCGACTCCGGACTAGAGATTCTAGAAGGCGCAGTAAAAGAAGTAGCGAAGTCTATCAAATAGAGCTGTCTTTTCGATCCTCTAGAAATCCTGTTTGGGTTCTTCTCCACGGTAGGTATCCGTTCTGAGGACGCGAAAGAAGATCCCAAAAAAAAAGACTCACGAGATCTCTTTTCGAGAAAGGCACTCTTGCAGCAGAGGGTCGGAGGGTCGGGGCATGTTCCAGATTCGAGATCAGGGCTGAAAATAGGCGAGTTTGGCGACTGGAATCCAAGAACCGGCCTGGGCGATAGGTTGCGGTCACCGAGTCTTCGGGCGTTCATGCGAGACTTTTGGCCTGGTAAATTCCTTATCGTTATGTTCTGACTTTACCAGACTAGAAACTGTCAATCCAGAGTTGGCGAACAAGACAAAGACGAAGAACGATAACCTCCTAAATATGCGGCGAGAAGGAGCATGGACCATGGACGAAACGGTTCTTCCTCTTGTGGAACCTGATCTTGTCGGAATCTGGAGGAAGAACGTCTGGTGGTTCGGTTTCCGCTGGCCGTTCAGCATGGTCCTCTTCTCCTGGGTCACGGTCGCGTCAGCACTGGCTCCCGAGTTTCACCTTGACCGTTATCTGTTGACGATGCTGGCAGGATTCTTCGGCCTCGTCATCGGAGCACACTATATCGACATAACAGCGAGCAAAGACAAGTACCTCCCCTACTTCCCAAAGATGAACCGGGAAGCGATCAGGACTGTCGGCATTCTCGCTGTCCTGGCTGGCATGGCCGTGGGAGTCTACATGTCACTCCTCTACTCCCCATGGTTCCTAGTGTTCGTGATCATAGGTGGATTCTTCGCTCTCTTCTACCCTATCGAGAAACCCAAGTGGCTTCACACCTATCCTGGTTTTGGGTTAGCCTGGGGTTTCATGCCCAGCTTGGCAAGCTACTACATTCAAGGAACGCGAATAGATCTGTTGGGCCTAGGCTTGGCGGTCTTCCTTGGAATAACAGTGGTCGAAATGCATCACATGGCCGTGCTGACAAACGAGAAAGAATATGGCGCCGACCTGACGAAGAACGCCCGGCTACTCTTGAAGATCCATAGAACAGCAGCCTACTCGATCGGACTAATCCTACTAATATCACGACTAGTGGGATGAATTCTCGCAAGGAGAGGAATGAAGAAACCATCTAGTCAACTTGAATCGACCGGACCGAGTAGATCGCGTTCCAATAGTTCTGGGAGTCATAAACCAATGGCCCTACGACGTGATCTGATCGCCGACGGAAGGAACTGAAACCGTGGCTTGGTCTCGGGAGTCAGCTCCAACACTAGCCACCCGCTCTGGTGGTTGACATTTCCAACGTCGAGCAGCTTCTCGTACTGAGGACCAAGGCCAAGATCGATTTGCCAGTCGCCATCGTCCTAGAGGTTAACGGATTCTACCATTCCACTCCCCACCTGGCAGTCTGAGATGACTCGCAAGCGGAGAGGATTTGATACTCCTTCCAAAGGATTACCCTTCCGACATTCGGGCGACGGGGGCGAGGCTACTCGCTGAGGAGCGGACCGGCTTGCAACATTAAAGCGGACGATGAGGAGCGCGGCCGCCACCATCAAGAATATCGGGATCGAAAGATAGCGTCGTCGAAACCTCACGTTGACCGTGCCGAGATTTCTTGACATCCTCATTTAACAGTGTAACATGGGGTTTCCCCTGCGAACAACGTCCCCGATTGCCTATATCTTGGCGGCGCCCTTTGAACCTAAGATAGCGCAGAGCTCTTCTTCAACGGTGCCGAATTTTTTCGGGGTCTCAATAAATCTTCCAATTTCCTTCCAGTTCTTGTCATAAACGATTATTGTAGGG
>MNGN01000014.1 GCA_001918745.1 Crenarchaeota archaeon 13_1_40CM_3_52_17
CATACCCGATTACGATCATTCCTTTTCTCTTGATCTACTATACCGTCGTCAGAGCGATTGGCTCAATCCCGGTAGCATACGCACCGCTAGTGCTACCATTCACCACACCGACTACAAACGGCGTGTATTCAGTACTGTCCCTGTTCTACTGGTATCTAATCTGCTCATTCACTCTGAGCATTCCACTGTCAAGGCTGTTTGGGGTCCAATCTTCGTTCTCGATGACTCCAACAACGGGGGACTCTAGTTGACGCGACCATCGCAGAGGACGAGCGGGCGTCGAAAGAAGGTGCTTACACTACCGTCGGGTATTCGGACTATCCACTTTGAAGCGAAGGCACATCGGACCGCTCAATGTTCTCGATGCGGATCTGAGTTGCATGGAGTGGTGACAGGGAGACCAGTCGGGGTGGCAAAGAGCTCGCGCGTTCCCTCCCGTCCATTCGCAGGAGTGCTGTGTGGCAACTGTTTGGCGTCTGAGATTAGACGAGTTGCTCGCGCGTCAGGTTCCACCGATTGATTGTGACCGTTAGCGGGCCACACGGGTCTGGTAAATCCACATACGCTGTGAAACTTGCGGGATCACTTGGTCTCCGCCATGTGTCCGCTGGAATGCTGTTCAGAAAGCTAGCTGAGGAGAGGAAGGTTTTACTGGAAAAATTCCAGGAGATGGCTGCCGCCGACCCGAGCATCGACAGGTCAGTGGATGAAAGAACCATGCTAGAGGCGGAAGGAGGCAGCGTGGTATTGGATGGGCAGCTAGCAGGGTGGGTATTGAAGGAGGTTTCTGACCTCAGGATCTTGTTGACCGCGCCTCTAGTGGTGAGGCTGGAGAGGATTGCGGCCCGAGACCGCATTAGTCTCGAGGAAGCGCGAAGGCAGACCTTGCACAGGGAAGGAGTGCAGGCGGAGAGATATCGGAAACATTACGGGTTCAGCGTCGATGACTGGTCGATTTACCACCTAATCCTCGATACGAGCTTTGGCTCCATAGAGGACACGGCCAAGATCCTTCTTGCCGCGGCTGTGACAGCTAAGAACGCCAAAACGGGGAAGAGCCCGGAGAAGAATCCAGGCCCCCAGCCGATTCCGGCAGGCACTAACCGGCCATAAACCAACTCCACTACGACGAAGTAGGGCTTTGCCGAGTGAACACTCAGAGAGCCCCTAGCAATGACTCTCTGACGGAGCTATCGTCCAGTAACAGCATGCTCATTCCGGGGAACAGAGTGATATCGCATGCCCCTCCGGAAACGACCCGACCTTGGCAGTCCAGAGCACAGAGCTAGTGGTTGAAGAGACAGGGAGCCGAGGCGCCGAACTCGTCTTTGGCTCCATTGACGGCTTGTTCTCCGTCCTAGGAATCATATCAGCGGCAGGCTCTGCAGCCCTGATACCAGTCCAGATCTTCGCAACGGGCGTAGGCGGAGCGGTTGCAGGCGCGCTATCTGTTTTTGCAGCGGTCTACCTATCTGAGACGCATGAAAAGAAGACGCAGTTGCTGGAGGCGATAACGCGGACAAATCGCCAGCGGTCAAGACAAACCAATGGCAATAAGAAAAAACCTATCCCCCTCACAACAGAGCATCCGAAGGTCCACCGATTGCTAGGAAAGATCAACCGGAGAGCATTAGGATCTGGAATAGTCACGGCTATTACATCCGCCCTTGCATCACTGGTGCTGCTGTTTCCACTGGTACTCTTCCCCGAAGCTTATGCGGTAACGGCGTCCATAATCATCGGAGTCATGATGCTCTTCTTGCTTGGAGCATTCCGAGGAATCACCCTGAAACAGTCAGCCGCGAAGTCAGCGATGAAAATGGTAATCCTAGGAATTCTCGTAATCCTGACGAGTAAGCTCTTAGGGTCCTACGTGCTAAAACTCGTAACCTAGTAGCTACGGGATGCCTCCAGCAAGAATCTTCCCCAACTTTGAAGAATCAATATTGCCACCAGACACAATGCAAACAATTTTTCCAGACCCAGCTTTGCCCGTCATGGCTGCAGCAACAGACGCTGCTCCAGCGCCCTCTGCAACGATCCTGTTTCGCTCTATCAAGAGCTTAACAGCCAGGACGATATCCGAGAGAGAAACAACCAAGGGGAGGAGCAGATGTCTTGCTCGTTCCCACATCTCCGGCAGAACACTCTTTCCCCCGATACCATCAACAAAACTGGGAACTCTCTCGATCTCTTGGGCAGAACCAGCCGCGAAAGAAGCAGACAATGGCGCCGCGGTTTCTGGCTCCACAGCGTAGACTTTGGTCTGGGGCTTCTTCGCATGGATCGCTGAGGCGATGCCTATCGACAGCCCTCCGCCGCCGAACGGTATCACCACCGAGTCCACATCGGGTAGATCTTCCAAGACCTCCAGCCCAGCAGTTCCGTTTCCGGCCATCATTCGAACATCCGCAAAAGGATGGATGAACACCGAGCCCTTGAGAGGAGGGTAATGATGCGTTACGACTACATTCCAGACCTCGTCAAACGAGGCTTGAATGATCTTTGCGCCAAACCGCCTGATCGCTTCGAGCTTTGTCTCAGGAGCGTTATCTGGAACGATTACTGTGCATGGAATCTTGTTTTTCCGGGCCTCCCAAGCGAGTGCCTGGGCCATGTTTCCGGCACTGCAGGTATATACTCCGCGCTTCTTGGCATCTGGACCGGCAAGGGCGATCGCATTGCTTGCGCCTCGAACCTTGAAGGAGCCGGTGGGCTGCAAATTCTCCAATTTCAGAAAGATCTCTGCGGGTGCTTCGTCAACGTTCAAGCGGACGAGAGGAGATCGTAGAACTGCGCCCTTGATCCGTTCTCGAGCCTCTTCAATCAGGCTCAGGGGTAGCGGGCCGGGAATTTCTGAGACTGAAGAGGCCTTGTACTGCACGAACCGTCAGTTATCCACTGTTATCTCTCAACTCTTAAACACCCAAGAAGGGGAACCGACCGGGCGAATCGAATGAAGAAGGAAGCTGTGAAAACAGGCCCTGCACCGCTAGGTCTTCCTTTCTCGCCCGCGGTCAGGTTTGGAGAATTATTGTTTGTCTCAGGACAAGGGCCTATCGACAAGAGCGGGAAAGTCATCCTTGGAGATATCACAACCCAGACCAAGGCTACTCTAGAGAACCTCAAGAGGATCTTGGAAGCCGCTGGGTCCAATATGGACTGCGTACTCCAGACGACAGTATACTTGAGGGATTTAGCAGAGTATTCTGGAATGAACGAGGCTTACTCCAGCTTCTTCCATGATCCCAAACCAGCGAGGACGACCGTCCAGGCTGGTAACCTGCTCTTTGGGATGAAGGTGGAGGTCCAGGGCATAGCTTATGTCCCAGAGAAACAGAAACAGTAACCGTTAGCAGCGGCTTTCAGAAGGATTGTTTCTGAAGGACAGCAAACACCAGTTTCTCTATCTCACTACTGAGGGCTGGAAGACTAAGGCACCTCACAGAATCGAAATCTGGTATGTCCGACATCAGGGACGATTCTATCTCGTCTCGCAATTCCGTCACGAGGCTCACTGGGTACGGAACATCAAGAACCATCCCGGAATTTCGTTCGAGGTGGACAGTGACAAGTACTTGGGACTTGGCCGGATCATCGATCCGGATGATGAGCCTGAACTGGCTAAGAAGGTATCGGAGCTGATGGAGGCCAAGTATCAGTGGAGCGATGGACTAATCGTAGAACTTCGACCTGAACCTGGAGTCCTTCAGAAATAGTTCTCCCTCGGTTTCCCCTCGCAAATTCAGATAATCTAGCTACATACAGACTCGTCTTGTTTCGCCGAATCGCAAAGTCAAGGGGTTTGTGCTTATATCACGCGTTCACAGGTGTTCTCGGGAACTGCGTTGACGGTTTCAAGCCAGCTTTCTGAGGACAGGAGTGTGGAGCTCGTTGAGTTTCAACGCTTGAAGGGTTTGTCGGACAACAGTGCGGTTGAAGCTCTCGCGAAAGACCTGGGAGTTGTATATGTGACGGCGATCACGAGAGACGGCTGTTCAGGTTGTATGGAGCAGAAACCTTTGTTCCGAGAGCTTGCCAGAGAGATGACTTCGGATCTCGCTGAAAAAGTCCATTTCTCGAATGTTCATGTTCGTTATGTGGATAGTGATAGGGCGGAGTCTTGGGAGAGCAAGAGGATGTTTCGACACGCCGCGTATCCAACCTATCTGGTGCATGTAAGATCAAGGGAGGGTGTTCTGGAGGTCTTCAGGGCTGTGTACCCGACGATGGAGGAATTGAGAAAGCAGACGCACGAATCCCTTGACCTAGCGAAGTTCTACAAGGAAGAAGCGTAGACTGGAGAAACGTCTAGTTCATCGCGGCTTCAAGATCATACAGGCCAGCTAGAACTTCATGCATACCGGGGTGGTCGAATAACCGAAAGAATCCTCCTACAACGAGGAATAGACCGCCGAGCTGTAGACTGAGGACAGCTCGGGAGTAACCGAGCGTGCGGGAACCTAACAGGAGCGAGAAGAGAGTCAGGGCGAGGCCGAGGAAGGCGATAATCCTAGTTCTTAGCATGCGAGCACTACAGCATCAATCACAAGATATGGAACGATGCAAGTGGCTATAATGCTGACCCAACCTTCTCACGGAATAATAGTAAAAACAGAAAGGCGGATTGACCACTCTTGCGTTGCGAGGTCGAATCGCTTAGACCCCCCTCCTCCCGTGAATAGTTGCTGTCTGGCAGGGGTTATGGGCGAGACAGCCGATTCAGGGCACAGTTCAGGCGTGGACCGCATGGCGTTTTGTCGAGGCGTCAAGAACGATTTGCTAGGAAATCTAGGGGACGGCTTCCAGATTCGAAAAACAGGGCTGAAAAATGGGCGATATCCGAGAAAAATATGCGATAGAATATACTTTAGGCTTGAACCGCCTCCCTGCTGGTCTGATTTGACATGCCGAAAATCTTTCTGACAGTAGAGCTGAAGGAATTGCATGACCGGGCTAGCGAAGCAACCCAGTTCCTGAAATCGAACCTCGAGGGCAAAATGAAAACGAAAGGGACACAACTCCAGATCGAAGGAGCCCGACACAAGGAAGTCAAGCTGCAACTCCATAAGTTCCTTCATCATCAAGGCCTGGATCATTACAGAGTCCTCAGCCAGAGCGGGGTCCTAGAGGTTAGGCAGCCGGAGAAACATGAAATGCATCCGCTGGAACGTGGAGGCTCGCCACCGACTACGGCTCAGACGATGCCGTACTTGTTCCCGCAGACCCCGGTTCTGGGGCCGGAGAAAAAGAAAAGGGCCAAGCCGAAACATAAGCGGGAGTAAGGCTAGAGCGCTATTCGCCCTTCGAGGGCTCGCCTGGTTTCAAGGGGCCCACAATCTCCACAACGTAACCTTCAGGGTCCTTGAAGCCTGCTGCCCGGGTGCCCCAGGGCCGGTTCGCGGGAGGGTCCACGAACTTCACGCCCTTTGACTTGAGAGACCAGTAGACTTCATCGACATCGTTGACTTCTAGGTGCACTTCGATTGTTGCTCGGGAGAGGGGCAGGGCCTTGGTGAGCCGGTGGAACGCGAGCCGTGACCCTTTCGTGTCGAACATGACGAAGTTCTCATTCTCCTGGGCGACTGGAAGACCGAGAATTTCCTCGTAAAAGGCCTTGACCTGGTCGAAGTGAACTGCCCATAAGGTCACGTAGGAAAGCTTGGTCAGCCTCATGTGGGGATTCGAAAAACTGACTCGTCAGATCGCGACTATTAGCCTATTCCAAAGAGACCAGTAACCTGATCCTATCAGGATCTTCGGAGCTAGAACCGCCTAGTTATGTCCCTCCCACACGAGACCTCTGCTCATAGAGAATCACGATTCTCTTCGTCTTCTAGACGTAGAAGTCAAAGACGACGCAGGGATACGGGCTGAGAACATGACTCTATTAGGGGCGGCAACGCTATTACCGGGTATTATTTTTGACAAAATTCATGATGTCGCTTCGCGACGAGAATTATCGCGTCTTGACCGGCGCTGCAATAGATCGAGGGATTTCCGTGCAAGAGCTTCTCCGAGCCGTCATTATACCAGACTGGGTCAAGGAGACTCCCAGAGCAATAGTTGCCGAGAGCTGGCCCTCTATGAGAACCCGTCGCTAGCAAATTCGGCGCTGACAACACAGTCTTCCTCTCACCGTTCGAGTTGGGACGACTACGAACGATCCGGGCGAGCAAATATGGCGAAACAAGTAGTTCGCAAATGCGGCTTTACGACACGCTACCTTTTGACGATGAACCCGTGAAGCGCCAAGACGATAACAGATCTCGAACGGATGAAAGAGTTCGAGATGGAAAGGGCCCAGATAAGCCGAATTGAACTCAAGAAACCAGGCCTCTTAGGGACTGACCACATCATAATTGCTTCGAAGGAGGAAAACCAGAGAAGATTACTCTCCGCCATCGAATAGCCTATGATAGACTAATGACTCTCATGCAAGTCTTTAGCCCGGAACTAGTTAGCTCTTCTTAGAAGGATCATTCTGACAAGTGGATCGGCAGGAACCCTAGCAAATCTTAAAACAGCGCAGCCTTGCTTCTTCCAATCAAAGGCGCGTGAGTGGGGCCTTCCACCCGTTGCGCCATACAAACCCCGGAGTAGGGAGGCAAATGAGAAGAGAAACCAAAGATAGAATTGCAGTTTCCCGTTCGAGAAACCTCGCACTAGCAGCCGTATTTGCAGCACTCTACGCAGCACTGGTCATCGGATTCGCGCCAATCAGCAATCTTCCAATACAGGTGAGGGTCGCAGACGTTCTGATGCCTCTCGCCATTCTGTTTGGATGGCCAGTGATCCTAGGGCTGGGGATCGGAACCGTAGTCGGCAATTTCGCCGCGGATTCAATAACCGGATTCCCATCAGGCTCGCTTGGACTGGACATTGCAGGGGGAAGTCTCGTTAATCTTTTCGCGGGATTGCTAGCATGGAAGATTGGCCAGCGAAGATGGAGGATTGGCAATCGGAACGCGAGCTGGTTCACTGCTACCCTTGTCGAGACTGCGCTGATATCAGTAGTGGTTGGAGGCTACCTCAGCCCTGTTTTCTCGATACCGCTGGATCTATCGATTCTCGGCATTCTCGCGGGAGAGGTGGTGGCCATAAACATCGGCGGCTTTGCGCTTCTCAACATCACCGGAAGAGCAAGGAGCCTAGACCTCTTTAGATCATGGGGATTACAGATCTACGAAACAGATCGAGACCAATAGTTTGTCAGCCAAGTCTTACTTGCTTACCCTCAGCTGGCTTCAGATCAGATAGCCTAACCCCGACCAGCCTCATCTTCCGCCGGTCTTTCTCGAACTCTCTGAATAGCAACGTAACATAATCCCGAATTACTCCTAGGTCATCTGAGTACCCCGTATGAGTCTTTTCTCGGGTGAACGTGACGAAACCTTCGAATCGCACCTTGATGCCAACAGTGCGATACCACAAACCTTCGGCCAAAAGTCTGTCGTGAACTTCGCGACTTAGAGACTCCAACGCGTCCCTGACTACCGTCTTGTTCTGAACGTCTCTCTCGAATGTTTGCTCAACACTGATTGATTTCCTCAGTCCTCTCTCTTCCACCGGGGTCTCCTCGATTCCATTTGCTATAGCCCAGAGCCAGACCCCTCCTTTTCCGAACCAGTCTGTGAGCTTCTTCGCCTCTACGTCGCGAAGCTGACCGATTCTCTCGATTCCTTTGTCTTGGAGAAATTCAGTTGTTTTCTTTCCTACTCCGCTGATTTTATTGACGGGCAGCGGTTCTAGAAATTTGTCGACGTCTTCTGGTTGAACAATTGTAAGCCCGTCTGGTTTCTGCATGTCCGAGGCCATCTTCGAGATGGATTTGCTAGGTGAGATCCCAACGCTGACTGTGAGGCCTTCTCGAGCTTTGAGGGACTCTTTGAGTTTGGATGCTACAAGTTTGGCCTCATCATACGTCTTGCATCTCCTGCTGACATCCATGTAGGCTTCGTCAATGCTCGTCTGCTCAAAAACATCCGCAAAGCCCCGCATGATATCCATCACTCTTTCAGACGTTTCACCGTAAAGTTTGAAGTCGGGCGGGACGAAAACACCTTGTGGGCAAAGTTTCCAAGCCATACTAATGGGCATCCCGGATCGAACTCCGAACTTTCTCGCCTCGTACGAGCAAGAGGTGACAACTCCGCGACCTTTGCCGTTCTTCGGGTCCGCGCCCACGATCAATGGCTTATCCCTTAGTGAAGGGTCCCTGTGAATCTCACAAGAGGGATAGAACGCATCCAAGTCGCAGTGCAGTATGATTCTTGTTAGAGCACCGGGGGACATCTTCTAAGGTTCGTAGTATAGGTCGAAGCCCCGATGTCTTAGAGGTTTCAAAGTGCCGGATTCAGAGTCCACTCTTAGTCCCAGGCCTTCCAAGAACTTTGCTCCCAAGACAGGCCGAGCCCCGTCAAAGTTGACAGTGCGGCTCACGTCCTCGCGTCCGTGAGCCATTACGACGAGAGAGTAGACCTCGGACACGACACAACTGTCATGATCGAACTGAAGCCTCACCTTCAGAGACTCTGGAAGAGCTCCTACATCAAACAGGATCTCAGAAGGAAGGGTTGTGAAGAAAGCTTCTGGATCAATCCGAAGATCATGAATCCATATCTGGCTCTTCTTTCCCTTGATCAAGAGCTTTGCAAAAGTAACAGGCAAGGCAAGAACCAATTGGGGATTAGGATTTCCTGCCAAATAAGCCTCCAATGCACGCTATCCGGAATGACCTGTCTCAAGCTTCGCTCTAGAAGGTCGATTGGCCATTCTGGTTTAGAACAGCCAGGAACGGGTCGGTCTGGAATGTCCCCGCTTCCACGACATAGTTGGCAGTGAACAAAACCATCAGGCTTCCGCTGTTTGCTGCTGCTTCGAAATAGTCTCCATATTGGGGCACGACGAAGGATGACCCGAGGCCGGCTGGTGCTAGGTAGTTGTACATATTGGGGTCGGAATCAGGCTCGTTTGACACTTTCGTAACTCGGAGCAGGTGGAAGTTTTGCCCGCCGTTACTTGAGATTGACGCGACAACATCGATACGGTGGTCAAATGGGTCGAACTGAGTAGTGTAATAGAGCACGTACAATCGTCCGGTTACGGAGTCGACTGTGACGAACGGCTGGTCATTTACTGCTGGCTTTGAGAGTGTGACTGGACTTGACCATATTACGCCCCCGTCGATGGATCTAGAGAAGAGTACTGCTGATCTCCCGCAGTTTCCAGGGTTGTCGGCTGCACCTCCCGTGAATACTCGCGGAATCACGTAGTAATGGCCGGAGATGCAGACTTGGACAGAGAAATAGAGGTTTCCGGACAGAGGACTTGTATCGGCTGTGATGCTGATTAGCCCGGCCGCAATTCTGAACTGTTCTGTTGCCCAGCCGACAACTACAGTGTCGTTTGGCAGTGTCGTCCCAGTACCCATGTAGCTCAGTATGTTCTCAGTCTGGCCGAAACCCATCCCGCCGGGTGGGGAGGAGCGCATTCTGCAATTTACTGGTCCGAATGTGATGAATGTGCCGAAGTTGCACCAAGCGACAATGACGTTGCCGTTCTTGTCCACTAGCGGGGTGGTCCATGCCACGAATAAGTCGCTACCTGATAAGACGGGCTGGGTTAGGCCCGACACTATCGTGCAACTCGTTAGGTTACCGTCGCAACGAGCCAAGTAACTAGAGCTAGTTCCGTCTATCACGAAGTGATCCCATCCAATGTAGACAGAGCCGAAGAACGGAGAGGATGGATCGTGATCCACTGCTATCCGATCCTTGTCCTCAAACGTGAACGTTGGAAACCCGATGTTTCCAAAGACGAGTACCGCAGTCCAGCAGGAGTTGGCGGTTGGGTTGAACAATGACGTAGTGCACGAGACATTTCGATTGAAGAGATTCGAGTTTGACTTGGCGATCATTACGCCGTTGCCAAGCAGAGTGTTACGTGGGTCGATAGCTAAGGACGCATAGAAGAAGTTGCCGTCAACGCTTGCTGCAAGGGACGGATCTCCCCAAGAGACGAGAGAAGTTCCGTTCACATCGAGGTCGGGAATATGTTCGCTCTTCGCAATCGTAATGCCCCCGTCTTCGGAGGTAGTGAAACCGCTTAGCGATGCCGGGAAGGACCCCCCGCATTCAAGACGGATAGCTCCGCAAAGCAGAAATTTTGCGTCGTTAAACCCACCAACGACACGGCTCGAGTTGCCAGAGTCAACCGCTATTGTTGTTTCCGACTGAGGGAGAGAACTGTTGTCTATTATGAACCGCAGCGCGTTCTGCCGAATGGTCTGAGGTCCAGATGCAGACGAAGATGATGATGCCAAAGGATCAGCCCCTAGACTCCGAATGTCCGGCGTCGCCTTCGTTAGGCCGACAAGCCCCATCGTTGAGAGGGGGGAATGGAAATTGTTGGCTGGAGCTGGGTTATACGATGCCATCACTGGCGGAACATTCCTTGTTGGGGCGATTGTGAAGGATGGCATGATCAGGAGGCTGAGAGAGGCTATGGATATAATTAGGAAGACTTTGAGGAATCTCATGATTCCTACAGTCACATGAACATGGCTATACCTCTATCGTTGTAGGATGAGTAACCATCTGACAGCCTAGGATACCTTGTAATCCTTATTGTGCCTCTATCTCTTCCACGATAGCTGGACACAAAACGACCCTCTTAGAATGGCACCGGCGCAGAATGATCTGAACCGCAAAAAGTCGTCCCTGTTGCGATATCGGACCGAACTTGGCATGTGCAATCTCAAGTTCGAACCTAGCGAGCCCATCTGCCGCCTGCGCTCGGCAAATTGATGGTCATTTTGACGCTCCCGATGAAGGTAGACCAGCAAGACCCAAAAGAGCCGCATGAACCAGTGGTGTTGGAATGATACTCGCCACTTACCCATACGACCGATGGGTCGGTAGGGTCAAGTCCTGCTCCGAAATAGTCTCCATACCGGGTACTCGCGTCTAGGTCGGACCCTGCCTTGAGAGTCCACGGTGGTCCCAAGCTGCCTGATGAATCTGTTGTAGCCTGGCCTGTGACAGCGAGGCTTGGGAACAAAGTAGAGGAGGAATAACCGTATAACAAGTCCAAGTCGCCCTGCCCGTCTATTCGAAGCGCAGGATAGAAGAGGTACCGACCGCTGAGGCCATAATCAAAGTCTTGGTTCACAGCGACGGGTGACTTTGCGGTATCGAGCTGCGTCATTCGAACACATGATCTGAGCTGGGTATCACCGGTGGGAGTACAGCCGTCATCAAGACCATACCAGAGTATTCCCTTGAACCATACAGCGTCTTGCACACGGATATCGCTTGTATCGATGGTGAACGTGGTCCCTGGCTGAACGCCCGCAGGTGGAATAGTGAGAGAAGAAACCGCCAATGCGGAAGTGCTCGTGGTCACAGTCGAGATCCCAGGAACACCCGTAACCGAGAAGAGTTCGATCGTAGTGCTCGAAAGTGCAGCTCCAGAGACAACGTTTCCCACCATGTATTGAATGATGGTCGAGCTGAGGGACTGTACGGGATGGATTGAGAAGAAGCCGCTGTTTATGGTCGAGGAGAACGTAGAAACGGTGGATCCTGTAAGCATTTGAGCCTTGTTGAGCACCCAGTACTTTGCCCCGACGAAACTGGTTGATCGAAAATCGTTGGCGCTAGCCACGAACTTGTCATCGCTCACCCCGATGATAGGCTGATCAGGTAGAAAGCTTCCCGCGCTCAGCCGGTAGATCGTCCAAATACCGGTTGGGTCACTGGTGCTCGAAACCGCGACTACGACGCTTCGCACGGAAATGTCGACCAGGGAAGCGAACCATCTGTTACTAGAGAGATCGAACAGTATTTTCGGGTCTGAGATCGAATCGGATCCCGACAGGAAAAATGAAGAGAGGGTAAAGGTCTTGTTTGAGACGCCTTGCTTGGTGAAGATCTCTCCTTCTAGATTAACCATCTCGACGACATAGCTTGGACCGGCCGCGACTTGGACGTCGGGCGGCACGCATGCGCAGCTCTGGATCTGGTTGAGACCGTCGAATCCTGAGACTATAGTCACAGAGGAGCCACTAGTAGAAGCAAGCCTAGAGGTTCGAGCCGCAGCCTGGGCGCTTCCGTTCAGGGCTAAGGGCCGGAAAACAGCGGAACCCTCGACGGATTTTGACGAACGTAGAATGGTGACGTCAATCGTTGCCACTGGATCCGTTGTCTCTATTTTTTGCGTTACCGACGGCGACAAGTGCCCTAGCTCACCGAGATGAAAGTCCAGAAGTGTATACACGTTAGGCAGAAGCAGAACGGCTAGAATAATGGTGACGCGCTTTTGCGTAGATCGTCTACCCCTCTGAGCTACTATATGCAAAGTATCTTCATTTAAGTGGGTGGGGGACCAATTAGTGCGCCAGACGGCTACTGGTAAAGTGGCCTAATAGTGAAGCCGTTCAGTCGAGCTGGAAACTCGACTGTACCACTTACTTATCGAGGATACGTCCAACGTAGCCGTATGCCTCAGGAATGCTCATTTCCTTCAGGGTTGAATGGCGACAATAGCCATCCACAAGGAGGTGTGCCTCACGCAGCAGAACTATCGGCCAGATGGCGACTTCACTTACCTCTAGCGCCTTGCGAAGCTCGATTCTACGTTGTCTCAATCGTTCCACGAACTTTTGACCAGTCTTGACGTCCGAAGAGTTTAGGATCACAGGATTCAACTGGATCTCTTCGAGATTGACAACTTCCACCTTCCATTTCCGTTTCGGCAACGAATTGATCAGGTCGTCTTGACGCGGATTCGCTACCATGCTCGCACGATCGGTCTCCAGTTCCCTCCTTACCTCCGTGTTGATGAAGTCGTGGATGTCATCGGAATTCTCGAACATTCTATATTCGATGCCGTGAAGACGACGTACCGTGGTCCTGTTATCGAAGGCAGACCGTCTTGCTACGTTCCCCGCTCGCGAATCAGCGCTCATCGCGCGTCGCGTCTCAAACTACTCACGTCAGGCTCTTAAGACTCACTGTTCGGAACCAGTGGTGCAAATAGGCTGAGAAACAGTTTCAGTTGTCTCAACAAGAAATTGACCATTAACCTATTACGCCAGCGGAGAGTCGAAAGCTCGCTGTGCAAATTCTAGAGAATGGGCCCAACCGGGTTTATGCGAAGAAGATCCAAGAAGAATACAATCGGCAATATGCGATAGCCTCGGAAGCTCGGTCGAAGGGACTAGACCCGTCTTGGAAAGTCGAGTCACAAACAACCTATGATCTTGCTGAGCGTGTGGAGAAATCAGTTGGACCAGTCGGGGTTGCGGCGAGGATTCGCGAACTGAGTAAACTGATTTCGCGCGAGGAGACAGCCCTAAAGATAAGCGAGGACATCGTTCTTGACCACTTTGGAAGCCTGGAGCCTGAGGACGCAGCCGAACAAGCAATTCGCACAGCGCTAGCGGTGTTGGACGAAGCAGTGACCGTTGCTCCAATACAGGGAATCCACGACGTTAAGATCCGAACTAATGTCGATGGGTCAAAGCATCTGGCGGTGTATTTTGCGGGACCGATGCGATCAGCAGGCGGCACCGAGATGGGTCTAACGATGATCGTTGCCGACTATGTCCGGAGGCAGCTGAACATCCCACCCTATCACGCGTCGGAGCAGGAGGCGATGAGATTCGTCGAAGAACTACGCCTCTACGAGCGGTCCATAGCCCGCTTCCAATACCGGAACCCGGACAGCGTACTCAAGGACGCCATCATGCGCCTGACCGTTGAGCCCAATGGTGTGGAAACAGACCCCGTCGAGGTTGCCGTCAACCGGAATCTTATGCGTATAGAGACAAACAGGGTCAGGGGAGGAGCGTTACGAGTTGTAAATGATGGATTGCTCGGACGATCGACCAAGGTTCTGAAGATTGTCGAGAAGCTAGGACTCGAAGGCTGGGGATGGCTGGCTATGATGAAAACCTCGTCATCAGAAGGAGAAGAAGCGAAAGAGTTCATGTTCATGGAAGATGTTGTCGGCGGACGCCCAATTTTCGCCTTCCCTGGAGCATCCGGGGGTTTTAGAATTCGATATGGCCGCTCGCGAAACACTGGCATGGCATCGGTCGGCGTTCACCCGGCCACCATGGAGATTCTAGGTGGCTTTCTCGCCGTCGGGGTCCAGATGAGATTGGAAAGACCTGGAAAGGCAGGTATCGTCAACGCGGTCGATAGTATCGAGCCTCCTGTTGTGAAGCTCATCGATGGTTCGGTGATGAGGATCGATTCACCTCAAGAAGCAAAAACCCTGCGGGACAAGATTCAGAAGATACTATTCCTCGGGGACCTGATGGTCGGATATGGAGAATTTCTCGAAAACAATCGAGCGCTCGTCCCCTCCGGGTTTGTCGAGTCGTGGTGGGCACAGTTACTGGAGGAAAAACTCTCCGAACCGGAAAACAGGAACAAAGCACAACGATTGCTGAATGTCTCAGCGGAACGATTATGGCAACTCGCTTCCAACCCGTTCTCTGTCAAACCGCGAGCCAGCGAGGCAATTGGATTATCCCAGAGCCTCGGAATTCCTATGCACCCCATCTACACACACTTCTGGAGCCTGATCACGGTCCAAGACGTACATTATCTCCGCGAGAAACTCATCCACTACCTAGACCAGTCCTGCGTTCTACCTTATGATGAAAAGCTGAAGGAAATTCTCGAACAGGCTCGAATGCCCCACAGGATGATAGCGGGTGCCATACAGCTCCGAGATGATGACGCTCTGGTTCTTCGGACAATTCTGAACCTCGAGGCCCCAGCAACCCAGGTCAAGGGAGAAAGCTCTCTTGAAGCATTGAGCCTGATGGCAGGATTCCCAGTAAGGAACAAGGCCCCGATCTTTGTCGGGGCACGGATGGGCCGCCCAGAAAAGGCGAAGGAGAGGATCATGACTCCACGGGTCCACGGGCTATTTCCAACCGGCCAAGCCGGGGGCCCACGCCGTGATGTGATAGAGGCGTCGAAGAAATCCGTGGTGACGTTGGATCTGGTGGACCGAACATGTCCCCAGTGCGGTCGCTGGGAATCGAGACTCAAGTGTCCAGTCTGCGGACGAGAGACGAAGATGAGTGCAAACTGTCCCAAGTGCGGCCAACCATCGCATGATTCGTCATCCGCTTGCAATGGTTCGCTAGTCGCATACCGGAGCATTAACGTAAACCTTGTCGAAATTCTGGAAGAAGCAGTTGGGAGGCTAAGGCTGGGAAAAATGGAAGGGTCGGTGAAGGGAGTGAAAGGTTTGATCAACAAGACCCGAATGCCCGAGCCCTTGGAGAAGGCGTTGTTACGGGCGAAGTCAGATGTCTCTGTGTTCAAAGATGGGACCCTGCGGTTTGATGCAACCAACGCCGTACTAACCCAGTTCAGACCCGGAGAAATCGGGCTGACACTGGAGAAAGCCCGCGAGATAGGGTACACGAAGGACATGGACGGTCACGAGCTCTCGGACCCGAGGCAGTTGTGCGCCTTGGAGATACAGGACCTTGTCGTCTCGGAAGCTTGCGGCGAGTACCTGTTGAAAGTAACCAGGTTTCTAGACGACTTACTCACCTTGTACTATGGAATCAACAAGTTATACAAGGCGTCGAGAAAAGAGGACTTGATCGGGCATCTGGTCGTTGGGTTATCGCCTCACACGTCGGTGGGCGCAGTGGGAAGAATCGTCGGGTTCACAAAAGCGAGTGTTTGCTATGCTCACCCGTTATATCACGCTGCGAAACGACGAGACTGCGATGGTGACGAAGACTCTGTATCTCTGTTGCTTGATGTACTGTTGAACTTCTCTCGAGAATACCTTCCGGATAGGATTGGGGGTTTGATGGACGCCCCACTGTTGCTCGCTCCGCTTCTAAACGCAACCGAGGTGGCACGGCAAGCATTCAACATCGAAACACTCACCGCATTTCCCATCTCCTTTTACGAGAAAACACTAGTAGGAGCAAACCCAAAGGAGGTCGAAGACCTCGTCCCGACTCTAAACCAAGCACGAGAATCTTCGTCGGACAACTGGAACATCGGATTTACCCACCCAACAGAAGACCTAGACCGGGCACGACTAATCAGCGCGTACAAAGAACTACCTACAATGCTTGACAAAGTCAAGGAGCAACTAGATCTCGCGGACAAGATCGTGGCTGTGAAAGGAGAAGAGGTTGCTAGGAAAGTACTCGGAACCCACATTCTTCGAGACTTGGTAGGGAACCTGCGAACGTTCACGTCGCAGCGATCACGATGCTCAAAGTGCAACTGGAAACCACGCCGAGCACCATTGAAAGGAGTCTGCGTGAAATGCGGAGGCAAGCTGGGACCTACCGTATTCAAAGCAGGCGTCGAAAAATATCTCCAAGTCGCCTTTGACATGGTCAAACGCTACAACGTCGGTGAATACTACCGACAGAGACTTGACCTGATCAAAGTTGAATTGGACGAGACTTTCAGACCAGCTGAGGAAGACAGAACACAGACAAAACTCCTAGTGGGAGATTTCGCCTAGAAAAGGGCCTCAAGCGTGACACCGCCCTACCATCCACGAGCCTACATCTCCGGAATAAGAAACGTCAACCGAGGACTTGCATCCCGATCGAAGATCATCGAGACCATGGAGAAAGGAAAGACACGAATCATTGAGATAAGCGAGAAGTCTGGCCTCACTGAAAGCTGTGTCAGTCATCACTTGAAGCTGCTTCTCAAGCAAAAGGTTGTTTCCTCGACGGCTATTGGACGAGGGAACAAGTGGACCCTGACAAAATACGGGCAGGAAAAACTAGGCTGAACGCAGGGCTAGTGCGTGGGCCTAAAAAAGGGGATAGTCGGCGAAGTGGGGTCCCGAGGGCTAATCGTCAGCTTGGTCGTTCTCGTTCTCGCTCTCGTGCTCGTGTACTAGCTGGCCCCTGATCTCACCACCCGGGTTGGCTGTGGTGTGGACGTTGACGTAGGTGTTGCCCGCGAGGAGGGCTTTGACGAAGTCGTTCCAGCTGGTAATCGACGGGCTGGCTTGGGTGTTGAGGTCTGCGGCTGTCCGGGTTCCTTCAGCGAGGGTCTTGCAACCGTGTAGCGATGAGAAGAGGACGCCATGGATGAAGGGAATGATGACCGGCCCATTCGTTCCTGCGGCGCCAACATGGATGTGCGAGGCGGTGACGTTGATGATGTCGCATACTATCACTTGGAACGATATTGCGGTGCCATTGTCAATGAGCCTGACCGTCGCCATTCCAAATGCGTCAGTGGTTACCGGCCCGACTTGCTGGCTCCCGGTAAGGGAGATGTGGAATGTCACCTGATGGACTTTATTGTGTTCGTCTGACGTTTCGTGCCCTTGATGTTCGGCAAGTGCGGGAGCTACTTGGACCGTGACTACGAAGATCGCTAGGGAGACGAGAAGAGCAATCGACAACATTTTTTTCAAACTAAAACCTCCGTGGCTCTCGTATCTTTCTGCATCAGGATTTATGATTTTCTAGAAATGGGATTCCGAGACAGCCGTGGATAGAGAGGGATGTTCATAGAATCCTCGGATTAAGCCAATCTCTCAGGCCGGTGCACTATGGATTACTATGCTGGCCCTGTTGAAGCTGTTCCCTTCTGGATCTTCACCGTGGCAGAGAGGACTCGGTCGTCTGCATTCTCCACGACGAAGAACCATTTTCCCTTCGATGGTGGCGTATATTCCAGTTTCGCATTTTCGACGCCTTCCTCGCCTGTCTCGCTCCAGAATTCTTCGCCCTGATCTAGGTTGTCCAGATTGTCTTCATCAAGGAGATAGATGTTGACGAGGCCCGACGCCGTGACCTCACCTGAGAAATCATTTCCGGCGTCTAGTTCAACCTCGTAATCTACGTAGTCGCCCTTGGCAATTGTCGGGTTGAAATCGGGTCCCTGCCTGATAGCAGGTGGCCTTGGCGTGGGCGCGACATTTGGCACGCCGGACTCGGGTGCGGTGATTGTAGAAGCGGTCAGCTTAGGGCCAGCTTTCAGTCCCAGCGATCTGACTGGTTCCGGCTTCGGCGATGGCCTTTGATCGATTTTGGTCGACGATTGATGGTTTGGAGTGGTGTGCTTCTCGGGGGGCCGGTGTTGTGGACTCTTGGTCTCAATCTGTGAGTGACGGGTTGTCGCTGGAATCTTCGAAGTTGGGTGTGAAGTCATAGATCCTCTGGGGGGGCTGATGCCGGCCAGCAGTGGAAATACGAGAGAGACAAGTATCAGCACGCCTGCGATGGGCCATGACAGCGCCTGGAGAAATGCGGCTGTGGTCACGATTATTGCAGTTATGTTGCCAAGAAGCATGAGATGGCTGGACGACATTGCATCAACTGCAGGTATTGCCGAGAAATCGATTCTGCTAGCAGAAAACGCAATTGTAACCGGGAGAGCTCAAGAAGAGGGTTACACTCTTCTTCTTCGGACTGCAACGTTTTGCGGCAGACACCCCCCGACCCAGCAAGCATAGGAAGACCCAGACGTTATTGCTTTGCGAACATCCTTCTAGCTCCGGTATAATTTTTCTTTTCGAAACACTCTTTTTTATGGTGACCCCCCAGGTGGCCGATTCTCCCGCGTCCCAACCTTCATGGACCATCATCCATTACCCCCGAAGGCTAAGCATTCACCCAACTATCTTTTCCAAGAAAAATAGTATGATCATGTCTTCACTTGTACACATGCGATTTTTACGTTACGACGGCCAACAGTGAGCCCGGGGACCGAA
The DNA here is from genome assembly GCA_001918745.1 of Crenarchaeota archaeon 13_1_40CM_3_52_17. GTDB lineage: Archaea > Thermoproteota > Bathyarchaeia > 40CM-2-53-6 > 40CM-2-53-6 > 40CM-2-53-6. Next base: position 18,745 of record MNGN01000014.1, read on the forward strand.
GAGTGTTGAGCCAACAGATCGACAAAGACGAGAAAACGTCACATACAACCGCCGAAACCAACGCCCAGCCGTGCAGATTCTGCGGAAAACCAACCACCAACCAGTACGCTAGAATTCCCATCTGTCCTAAGTGCGCCAGAACCAAACGACTCAAATAATTCTGGTTTCGAAGCCACAGGCATTGCCCATTCAGTGCTAGCTACCAATTCTCTGAACCTAATCGGTCCTTCGCCTGTTTCAACATCCAATGTCGTGCTAGAAATGACAGGGCGATGGCAGGAAACAGGACCAGGCTGACCAGGATCAGCACTGAATCCACTGTAGTACCGATGGAGGTCTCGGTGGGCTGATCGCCTAGCTTACCCGGCTGCGTTGACTGAGCTGTGGAAGTCACCCTAGGATTGGATCCGGATGTTGTCGAAGTCTGAGTTGACGGTGAAAGAATCCCGGGAAGAATGACGAGCCCGAGACCGAGCAGTACGCCCAGCGTCAGACTGAGTCCAGCTCTGGTTCTTCTCCCGAGTCTCAATGTCGAGCCCTCTCCGCCGCTATTTCCATGATACTCATGGGCCTTGGCTCCGCATAATCCCACAGCTTAGAACAACCCGATCCGTTATCAGAACGGCTTCAACCTCCACGCTCGCCAGGTCTCACTCCACGAGACCGCAACCGCCGATACGCCAAAGACAAATGCCATGATATTGTGCGTGGAGAAATCTGGCCTGTAAATAATCGGATAGAGCGCAAGCATCACCGTGAACATGGTCGAATAGAACAAGTATC
>MNGN01000019.1 GCA_001918745.1 Crenarchaeota archaeon 13_1_40CM_3_52_17
CACATTGTCCACTAGCCTGTACACCCCTCTATCCACTCTTGTAATAACATCGTAATCTGACAGGTGCCTAAGGTAAGACTGAATGTAGTTTTGCGGTTTGCCCACCTTTCTCGCGATTTCTGAGGACTCCATCGGTTTGCCTTCTTGAGCAATTACCCTTACAATCTTGTTCAGCATCGGTCCTCCGGTTGCCTTTCCAAGGTCTTCCGCAATAACATAATTTGCGTAGATGTACAACGAACCTGTGGGAGCGGCGATTAGACGTTCAAACGTATTTTCAAGGCTACTCTTCCCATCCCATGCCTCCCCAAGGAGGATAATGTAGTAGGGATGCCCACCTACGAGGGAGAAGATTTTTTTCCCAGATTTCCTTAATTCTTCCTTCCCGACACCTATCTCCCGGTTCTCGACGACGCTACTGAATAGCTTGGTGGCGTATGACTCATCTAGGTCGCCGATTGTTTCCGAAGTAAAGTGCTGAAAGAGTGGGGAACCAGGTTCTTCGAAGATACTTCTTAGCATGTGGACTCTAGACCCGCTTATGATATGACAGACGTTTCCTCTTTTCTGCAATGCTCCCCTGTAAAGATCTAATACGTTCTTCAGTCCCTTGTACTCCTTCAACCTCAAAATGTCTTGAAACTCGTCAAAAATTAGCACCACTCTTTTCTTGGCCCGCTCTGCAATTACGTCTGCCGTCTTGAAAACTGACCTGAATAGTTTTGCAAAGTCTTCCTCACTCTTGTCTCCAAGCTTGATCTTTGGCATTATTGTCCCGTCTGGGGATAGTTCTACTCCAAAGGACTCAACTGATGATACCAGGTCGATAACTTTCTGAGCGATTGTCCTTGGTAGGCCCGAGGCCTTTAGCGCGACCTTCTGAAATCCGCCCAGATGATTACTGTATGCCGAAAGCAACTCTTCTTCCAAGTCTCGCAGAAATCCTTCCGGGTCAGTGGCTCTTTCCTTAACGTCAAAGTATACTACGACAAGCTCTCTCCTTTCCAATTCCTCCTTCACTTTGAGTAGTATCGATGTCTTTCCAATGCGTCTGTAGCCCAATAAGGCGAAAGATGGATGGATTCTGCTATTGGAAATATCTTTGACAAGCTTGTTAACAATTTCGTCTCTATCAATAAGAACGGCGGCAGGTACTGGCTTGCCGATGAACACAAGATCATTCTAAATGAATTCATTTATAAAAGGATTGGTTTAATCAGAGCCGAAAGAACTTCCTAGTCGCTTCGATGGGACAGTCAAATCGTCCTGGTGGAAAAAAGAGAATTGGGAATCTGGGAGCCTTCGTAACATATTGAGATTGACAGCAGCTACAACCAATACATCCCGAGAGTAGCGATAGCGGTGTCAATTTCTGTTGTGTGCGTTCTCCTACCCGCTCACTCGTTCTTTCATGTCCTGCTCGTCGATCGAGGTGAAAGGCAGCCCAAGTATTGACTCGAAGAAACCGTCTAAGAACTTCCAGCTCTGGATTTACTCGCTCGTAGCCCAGCCCAGAGCACGTTTCTATTCTGTGTCGGGCTAGGAGCAGTGACCGCAACGTTGATCGGATCAGTCAATGCAGGCGGTGGACCGAATGTGGGGTTCGCATTCTACGCGTTTATTACGTGGGTGAGTCTCGGTATCTTCTTCGGAGCCATAGTCTGGGTTGTCGACACGCTATCACTATGGCGAAGCTCTCTAACTAGACATTCATCAGTAGAACGGGACCCTGCGCTGCAAGCTTTGAGAGAAAGATACGCCCGTGGAGAACTGGACGAAAACCAGTTCGAATTAATGTTCCGGCGCCTAAAAGAAGTCTGATAGGACCCCCGAGGGCCTAGGACCGGATGTCCGAATTATGAAAAAGTCGACCACCAAGGGTATGGACTCGGAGCGAAATCTACCTTCTCGGACAACGCACGTGAGACAGCCCGCGGCTCAATTTCGGATCCGAAAGCTCGGAAGCGAGACCTGGCCTGACTTTGAGCGAATTGTTGAGAAGCATAACGGTGTGTGGGGTGGCTGCTGGTGCGTCGCCTTCCACCTCAAGCGCAGCGAGGAGACACAGTGGACTGGAAAGCACAGGGCGTTGAAAGAGAAGCTTGTTCGAGCGAATCAGTCCCACGCGGCCCTCGTCTATGACGGTGCGGATGTTGTTGGTTGGTGTCAGTTCGGACCCCCAGTCGAGCTCCCGGGCCGAATGAGCGGGTACGGTAAGTTGGATGAGGCTCCGCCCGACTGGCGGATTACGTGCTTTTTCGTCGACCGCGATCACAGGCGTGAGGGAATCGCGAAGGCAGCTCTGGAGGGCGCGCTTCGCATCATCGCCGCCAAGGGAGGCGGGACGGTTGACGGTTATCCGATCGACACTCGAGGGAAACCGTATTCGAGTTCGTTCTTGTGGGGTGGAACTGAAGCAATGTTCGCCGAGCTCGGATTTCGTCCGCTCGGTGCCCTCGGTACAAGTAAATGGATGATGAGAAAAGTGGTTCGCGCTCGGTGAGCGTGCACAGTAGCTAGTACACTGAGACTCGGGCCACTCCTTTGATCCTTAACATCTCAGGAATAAGGTTGCCCGGCACGCCCTTATCTCCGATGAGAGTAAGTTTCGGTTCAGGAGAAAGCTCCGGGTCGTCGACCTGGGCTTGCCGTATGCTGATGCCAGCGTCAGCCAGGAGTTTGGACGCACTGGCGAGTATTCCAACGTTCTTCGGATCTTGAGCGCTTATTTCGACAACCCCGAGACCCAACTGCTTCGCGACGCCTCTGAGGGAGAGCCCCGCTGACTGCAAGTGTTCGAAGATACCTTGTAGGCCCTCATCGCGTTGTATCATCCTCACGGTCTCTACCACAGTTCTTCTGTCGACTCCCGCCGCCCTGGCGATTCTAGCGGTCGGAATCTCTATTTGGTTGAGGTAGATTCTGTCGTCGCGTATCGCCAGGCCGTTCTCTATGCATAGCCTGGCGACTTTGAGTCGCTCAGGATGATGAGGTCCCAGCAGTTGCTCGATCTTGTTCCACATAGACGCACGTACTAAACTGTACAAGCAAGCTTAAAATGTTACGCAAAGCCACAATAACCGCCATGCTTGAGACCGAACAGGCTATGCTTCCCCAGAACCGAGTCACTCTAGAGGAAGACGAGATTCCAACACGATACTACAACATCCAAGCTGACCTTAGAGAACCTCTCCCTCCACCGCTCGACCCGAAAACAAAGCAACCAGTCAACCCAGCCGCTCTCGAAAGATTATTCGCCAAAGAACTAATCCGCCAGGAGATCAGCTCAGAACGCTACATCACCATACCAGACGAAGTCCTCCAGGCCTATCTCGAGATTGGCCGGCCGACCCCTCTAATACGAGCGACCCGGTTGGAGAGATTTCTCAAGACCCCCGCCAAGATATTCTACAAGGCAGAATACCTCAGCCCTACAGGCAGCCACAAACCCAACACAGCTATAGCCCAAGCCTACTACAACAAGAAACAGGGAACCGAAAGAGTAGCGACAGAGAGCGGCGCAGGCCAGTGGGGATCCGCACTAGCACTAGGCTCTGAGATGTTTGGACTGAAGTGCAAAGTGTACATGGTCCGGATTAGCTATCAGCAAAAACCCGGCAGACGCGTCATGATGGAGACATATGGAGCGGAGGTCCGACCCTCACCAAGCGAGGACACGAATTATGGAAGGTCCTTGCTAGCCCAAGACAAGAACCATCCGGGAACTCTCGGTATCGCAATAAGCGAAGCGCTCGAAGACACCGTAACTCACGATAACACGAGATACTGTCTAGGCTCGGTCATGAATCATGTTCTGACTCATCAGTCGGTCATTGGCCTTGAGGCGAAGAAACAGTTCGAGTCGATCGACGTTCAACCAGATGTAATAGCGGGATGTATCGGTGGAGGCTCTAACTTCGCAGGCTTTGCCTACCCATTTCTCGGCGACAAGCTCCAAGGGAAACTGGATGCGGATTTCGTGGCATGCGAACCGAAAGCCGTCCCATCCACAACGCGTGGAACCTTCACGTATGATTTTGGAGACACCGCCGAAATGACACCGCTCCTGAAAATGTACACTGTCGGCCACAAGTACCAGTCTCCTCCAATACATTCAGGAGGTCTAAGGTACCACGGAAAGGCCCCATCACTGTCTTACCTCATCAACAAAGGCCACGTGCACTCAGTGGCCTACCACCAGAACGAGGTTTTCCAAGCCGCCAGAACATTCGCCCAGACAGAAGGAGTCATCCCGGCCCCCGAGACCGCTCACTGCATCAAATACATCATAGACCGAGCCATCGAGTGCAAGAAGACCGGCGAGGAGAAAGTACTCGCCTTCAACAATTGCGGGCACGGTCTACTCGACCTCAAAGCCTACGAAGACTTTCTAGCAGGAAAACTCATCGACTACGAGCCACCCAATATTCAAGTCGAAACGTACGTAAAATAAACGAACACCAAAACCAGATCCTTCTATGGAAGGTCTGATCCTCTAGCGCAGGCCCAATACCGAAAGAACTGCCCGAGTGATAGTCGACCAGACATCTGATTCGGGATCAATCAGTTCGAAATGGCCGGCGCCTTTGAGGTTGACCAGAGTGGGCCTCTCGCCCAGCTGTTCTGCTCTCTCGACAAACTTTTCGGACTGAGAGAACGGAACGACGTCATCATCTGTTCCGTGGATGAGGACTTGTCTTGATCCACTGGGCAGGAGCTCGATGGGGCTCGCGGCATCGAATCGATCCGGGTACTGGTCCGGCGTTCCACCAATGAGCCTTGCAACAGCGCCGTTTCCTAGCCGTTGCTTCCATCCTGTCCGAAGGTCGCACACGCCGGCGAGCGACACTGCGCGGACAAGACGATGCTTCTGACCGCTTTGTAGAGGTGATGCTTTTGGAACGCGGTGTCTGCTCGCGAGCCATAGTGCAAGGTGTCCCCCAGCCGAGTGTCCTATGACCGCTGCCCGGGCAACATCGACGCGAGGATCTGAAGAGATTGTTCCTATGATGTGGTCAGTCGCGAAGCTGACATCTTGAAAAGTTCCAGGCCAGCCGCCACCTGAGTTTCCGATCCGTCTGTATTCGAGGTTGCAGGTGACAATTCCTTTGTTGGTAAGTGCCGTGCAGAGGGAACCGATGTGTTTCAAGTCATAGGCGGATTGCCAGAAACCCCCGTGTATCACGAACAGGAATGGGAACGGACCCGGGCCATGAGGGAAACGCAATTCGGCAAAGTGTTGGGGTTCCGGGCCGTACTCGATGCGTTTGTCGAAAGTCGATGGAGGTCTCTCCAAGATGTCTCTCAAGTCCTTTTCAAAATGAGTTCCCGGTAGCCGCGGTATAAGCTACGGTATGAAAGCGATTGAGGAGTCTTCCATCTTGCGGGCTTTCTTTAGATACTGCTCTTAGTCAAAGAGTCCTTGGAAACACGAGTTGGCGATTAGTGAACTTCCTCCGGAAAAACTCCGGTTCGAGTGTCCACCTGGAAAGGTCGAATGCAAAACCAGCCAAGAACTCTCTCCCCTCGAAGGAGTCGTCGGACAAGATCGCGCACTCAAAGCTCTAGTATTCGGTGTGGAGATGAAGGCAAAAGGATTCAACATCTTTGCCGCCGGGCCGCCTGTCACTGGGAAGAGGCCTGCAACTAGAAGTTATTTGGAAAAAATCGCTAAGACCAAACCTACACCGCCTGACTGGTGCTACGTGAACAATTTCCAGAATCCTTACGAGCCGAAGGCACTCAAGCTCGCAGCGGGCAAAGCTAAGATCTTCCAGAAAGATCTGAAAAGTCTCATAGAACAAGTCAAGAGAGCCGTTCCTGCAGCTCTTCAGAGCGAAGAGTTTGCCGCCCGAACAAACAGCATTACAAAAGGATCGGTGGAACAGAGAGATAAGATTCTCAACGAGCTCAACGATGTTGCCAAACAGTCGAGTTATGCCGTCCGGATGAATCAGCTAGGCATTGGAATAGTCCCCATCCGGGCGGGAAAGGCTCTCAGTCAAGAGGAATTTGACGCCCTACCCGCGGGCGCGAAGAAAAAGTTCGAACAGAGCAGAGAGACGGTAAGAACCGCCCTAGACAAAGCGGGGAAGCGAGTAAACGAACTCGAAGCCAATACTCTAGATGAGCTGAAGAAACTCAGAGACGACACGGTACACTATGCTATGGGCGGCTTGATCAGCATGCTAACCTCTCGTTATCAGGACCAACCAGAAGTAATACAGTACCTCAATGATATGAGGGATGACATTCTGGAAAACACCGAATTGTTCGCGCTGAGTGGAGCGGAACAGCAGAAGAAGGATTCTGACACACCACCAAGTCTCACTGAGAGGGACTTGCCTGACCTTCTGTTCAGAAGATATCAGGTCAACGTGATCGTTGACAACTCCGACCTGAAGGGGGCGCCAGTGATCGCCGAAGACAACCCGACAGTGACGAATCTCCTTGGAAGAATCGAGAGCGAGGCCAAGTTCGGGACTCTCTCGACGGATTTCACCCTGATCAAAGGAGGATCGATCCACAAGGCTAACGGCGGATTCCTCATACTCGGAGCCCGCGAGCTCCTGACTAGCCAATTGTCATACGAAGGTCTCAAGAGAGCGCTGCAGAACGGAAACATTGCCATCGAGGAAACAGGCCAAAGGCTTGGAGTTGCAAGCACGAAGAGTCTCACTCCACAACCGATACCATTAGACGTGAAAATTGTGTTGGCGGGCGACAATCAGATCTACCAAGCGCTCTACGTCGCCGACCCCGATTTTGGCCTACTCTTCAAAGTCAAAGCCCAATTCGATGACACGATCGAGAGAAATGACGAGAACATGAAAACCTACGGTCGGTTCGTCCATACTCTGTGCGAGAAGGAGAATCTCAGCCATCTTGAAGCGGCCGCCATAGCAAAGGTGGTCGAGTATGGTTCAAGACTTGCGGAGGACCAAACCAAGCTCTCTACAAAATTCCCTGAAATCGCCGATCTAGTCAGAGAAGCCAACCACTACGCATCCCAAGACGAGTCCAAATACATCAAGGACACCCACATCCTGAAGGCATTACAAGAGAAGATCTATCGCTCTAATCTTCTGGATGAAAAGACCAAGGAGATGATCGAGAGAGGCATCATACTCATCGACACGTCCGGAACAAAGACTGGTCAGGTAAACGGACTGTCGGTAATCAGCCTAGGCGACTTCGACTTCGGCCAACCATCAAGGATCACCGTGAGCATTGGACTGGGAAGAGAAGGAGTCATCGACATCGAACGCCAAGCCAGGCTAGGCGGCCAATTACACACGAAAGGGGTCCTGATAATATCAGGCTATCTGGAAAACAAGTATGCACGTGACAAGCCGCTAAGCGTGGCTTGCAGGCTTGTTTTCGAGCAAAGCTACGGTGGGGTCGACGGTGACAGTGCATCCAGCACCGAACTCTACGCGATCCTCTCAGCCCTCTCTGACTTTCCCATCAAGCAGAACTTCGCGGTTACTGGATCTGTGAACCAAAAGGGGGAGGTTCAAGCAATAGGAGGAGTGAACGAGAAGATTGAAGGATTCTACCACACTTGCAAGGCCAAAGGATTGAAGGGCAACGAGGGAGTCCTAATTCCAAAGAGCAACGTACAACATCTAATGCTCAGCGAAGAAGTAGTCGGAGCTGTCAAGCAAGGACGGTTCCACATCTATCCCGTAAGCACGATAGACGAGGGTATCGAAATTCTAACAGGCGTAAAGGCAGGGGCGTTGAAAAACGATGGAAACTATGAACCGGACACAGTCCATTTCAGGGCCAACAAGCGATTGACTGAAATGGCTAGCGAGATTACAAAGTTCGGACAGTTCACAAGAAGACAAAGTGACTAGCGATCTCTAGAGGAACGCGCTTCTTAGCCCCAGTAGTATTCGCTCGTGAACCTCGCCAGTCGGCTTGGTGCCGTCCACGAGATGCCACCCAAATCTGTGGGCTAGCGAACGATAGTTTCTCCTCACTTTCTCAAGAAAGACGCGGTCGCGCTCGTTGACGTCCCGACGCTTAGTTTTTCTTGAGAACGACTTTGGAACGGGAACATCCAGGACGAAGACGGCACGAGCCTCCGGGAGACCCGCGTCGAGCCCTGCTAGCCACTGGACACTCAGGCCCCTTGCCTCGCCGTAAGCTAAGTTCGAAGGAGTGTATCTGTTACAGATGACAAGATCATTCTTCTTCAGAGCCCTAGCGATCGTTTCCAAGTTTTCCCAACGATTAAGGGAATAAAGTATGTGCAATGCATGCGGTGACGCCTTTGCTCTCCCAGCGAGGAAGGATCGGATAAGTCGCCCTGAGCCAGTAGAGTAGATTGGAAAGCTCAGCGTCCCGACCTTGAACCCTTCACGGCGCAAGCTCGCCGACAAGAGACTCGTCTGGGTCTTCTTACCTGCTTGATCAATGCCTTCTAGAGCGATGAGACGAGAGGGCAAGAGATAATCAACCAGTTCGAGTTGCTTATTACATTACTCGATCGTTGGCAGCTTCTCTTACCATCACCAACGGCGGTAGAGACTGCGGGGCCCCCATTGAATCAGGTCATACTCAGATCTTCTTGACATCAATTAGCAAATGAGCTAGTGCTCCCAAAGGAACTATACAAAACAAGGCTACTATTGTTCCGATTCCTACTCCTAGGATGGGGTACAGATATCCCACGAGAAGGCTGTACGGAAACGCGGTTAGTCCAGCCGATACCAACAACGGTTTCGTTAGCGCTCGCGACAAATCTATCCCCGAAGTTCTGAAAGTGAAAAAGAGAGTAAGGCTGAATATTGCCGGGAACGATGACGCGATTCCGCCTAGCTCCGGTCCGGCGATCTGACTTGAGAGCACCGCGAGTGCGATGACACTCCCGCCGACAATGGCTCTGAATGCTCCTTCGCGAAATGAATAGGCTATCTCGGCTCCTGCGACGTGGGGGAGTTTTAGCTGCATTTTCAACATGTAGAAGCAGAAGCTGGCGACTGAAACAAAGACTCCAACTGAGAAAAACAGATTTCTCAAATTGAGAAGTGCCGTGATAACGGAGAGACCAGCCCAGACAAGTAGGGCTCCGAGAAGAGCCACCCGAAAACCTCTCCTTGAAAGGACCGCATAGACCACCAAGAATGACATCGTGAAACTGAGAGCCAGAGGGAAGACGATAGTTGCCTGCGATGCCGTCTCCGGACCCTGGTTCAGACCAATGAAGAGAAACGAGACGATTGAAATCGCCGGAAGCCCGCCGAAAAGTCCTCCGAGCGCGCTACCATATCGCTCCGCAATAAGTATCGCGAAACTGACCCACGCACCACCAACCGTGAACGCAAGAATGAGATTCAGAATCAGAAGATTATCCATTAAGGATCCACTGTAACATTTCCGGTGGACTAGCCCACGTCCGGACCATTTTCTGCGACAGATAAGCCCGCGTACAATGCCAAACGGGGAGAGCCCAATCAGAGTGCTCTATGAAGCGCCATCCTTTAGAAGCCGGATCAAGCATGACCCTTCACGAATACCTTGTCATTGCGGGAGCTTCTAAGAATCAATTCTCGCGAACATCTCACCATCTACGCACTAGGGTCCCTAGCGAACATTCTCCTTTCTATCCCGCAATATCTTGCAGTCAACACTGCCCTTGAACTCGGAATAAATCCAAAGGGGTCGACGGCAAGTTTGATCAATCAGTACGGCTCTAGCGCGGGCCTCATCCTGGACTTTCTCAGGTCAGCATTCATCTTCCAAGGAATCATGGCAATTCTTGTGATGGGTGTGGTTGGGTCCATGCTGTCTCGAAGAAGATGGAGGTTGCAATATGTTGCAACAAGCTTCCTAGTTTCAGCCTACTTAGCGTACCATCTCGGTGGCAAGTTCCTCAATGCACTAGGCTGGATTGGATTTCTGGAAAATAGCGGGGTCGATGCGTCCGGTACCTACGCAGATCTATTCTGGTTCGGACTCGGTACCACAATCTGTTATCTGCTCGTAATTCTTGTTCTCAGACGGTCCTATGGAAGACAAATGATAAGGTTCCTGCCAGTCGCAACTCGTGACTCCATCGAACCCCCTGAGTAGGAGGCGTTGGTTTCTCAGACCAGCGGGGAAAGCTAGTTTGTGGCAGCGTACTCTTGCATGATGGCGCTGATGTATCGTATTCCTTGTATGAAGTCATCCGTTGTGGTATATTCATTGGGCGCGTGGGCGTGGCTGTACGCTGACGGCGGCCCGCTTCCCGTCCAGATACTGTCCAAGCCTAGTCGCTTTGTAAATAGGTAATCGGGGCCTGACGCAGGGTTTCTCGGTAAAACCACTGGGCCAAGCCCGTAAGCTATCTTTGCAGCCTTCGCGGCGGCCCTGGCGATGGGTGCGGAGGGTTTCGTCCGCGACGGTTCCAAGAATCCTAGAGCTTTGACTTGGATGTCATCGAATCCATGGCGATTCAGATGATCCTTCAAGAGAGAGAGTAGTTTTTTCGGGTTCTGGTTGTATACGAGGCGGAAGTCAATCTTCAACATCGCATTTCCAGGGAGGACGGTTTTGGATCCTTGTCCGATGTAGCCTGTCTTGAAGCCGCAGATTGTGCATGTTGGCTCCACGAGGTATTTCTTTAGCGCCTCTCTGTTGGTTTTTGCGTTTAGGAATTTTTTCAAGCCCCATTCTTTCAGCAAATTTTCTCCTCGGAACGGAATCTTACCCACCAGTTTTGACTGGGCTGGGGTGAATGGTTCTACGTCATCGTGCCATCCTTTGATGAGGATTTTTCCATCTGGGCTCTTCACTGTGTTCATTGCCCAGATTAGCCTCCAGGCCGGGTTGTCGACGAGTGGGGCGTAGGATGAGTGAAGATCTTCTCTAGCTTTCTTGCACCTTAGTTCGACATACAGGAGTCCTTTGACGCCTAGGCTGATCTTTGGGCGGCCTGTCTCGTCGAAATCTCCATCGTAACAGACAACGCTGTCAGCTTTCAGTCGCTCCTTGTTCTCATCGATGAATCCTGGGAGGTGGGGGCTGCCGATTTCTTCTTCTCCTTCGAAGAGAAATTTCAGGTTAAGGGGCACATCACCGGTCGCCTTTAGAAAGCTCTCTGTGGCTTTGATGCAGCTGGTGACGTTGTTCTTGCTGTCCGCCGCGCCTCGCGAAATGATTTTCTTTCCCTGCAGTTTTGCATCGAAGGGTCCGGAATCCCATTCTTCCACTGGCTCGACGGGTTGCACGTCGTAGTGGCCGTAGATTAGCAGGGTCTTACTGGAGGATTTCGATTTCACTTCTCCGTACACTATCGGGTTGCCGTTCTTCTCAGGAAGAATCTGAGTCTTGATCCCTGCTGCGTCCATGTTTTTCTTGACGATTCGCGCGCAGTCCGCGATACCCGTTCCCTGGGCTGATACGCTGGGTTGTCGGAGGAGTGTTCGGAAGTCTCGGAGGAAAGGCTCCTTGTTTTTTTGGATGTATTCGAAGGCCTGTCTCAGGCTCTGCTCTTTCACGAGACTTGGGACTGGAAGAGCGTCCTAATAGCATCTTCCAGAATGCAGGCTTTGAGCACCCTCCATCGTTTCCGGGAAACCGTCGTTGGGCCAGTCCTCTACACCGTTCACAAGTATTGACTCTCAAAAACGGTGGGTGGATTCGCCCCTTCTCAGCCCTGATCTCGGATCCTGGATCCCCACTCAACTATCCCGAAATTCGTTCGACATTGTCCGCTTCTTTCCAACGTCATCGCACCCAGGATTATGCCTTGATCAGACTGTCTCGCCCATTATCACTGCCAGGCAGGAAATGTTCTTGGAACAAAATAGGGGGTCTTAGCGACCGAGCCTCGCGCCGCGAGAGAGCTCGCCCTCGGACCCTGCGAAAGTGAGAATGACAGGCGTCCTGCTATGAAGATAGAGTTGGCCTTGACCTTAGGCGAGTCGAACCGAGCGCGTCTCTGGTTCGCGTCTCTGTGTTATGAGGAAGAGAAGAGCTCCGACTATGAGCAGGACGAGGATCGCTGAGAACGATAACTGGTTAATCGAGACACTTGTAAACCCGCCCAAGACCAAGAGGACCAGCGAGAGTCCCAAGGCTCCAGCGACGAGGTTCCCTTGCTTGCTCAGTTGGCCTGAGACCCACTTTCCCAGCCTTTCCCGAACAGCTTGCGACATGTCATCCCCCCTCCCTGCGAGCTCCTTTGCCTCCTCGTCATAGGACAGGACAACCCGCGAGGCTTCCATGAAGAATATGACCGCTACAAACTCGAACAAGAGAACTGCAGTGTCAGGAGCAGGAGCCCTAGAGAGATCTGATCCAACCTTGCCTGCCACAAGCACCACCAGCAACCCCACAGAAGCTAGGGTCGTGAGCACCTGTTGCCTTGCCAGCGTCCCCGACAATCCGACAGCAACGATAACCAGTATGATCGAGAGTCCGAGTCCCAGAAACACCTGTGACGGAACGCCGAGAACTATCCATGGAGCCAAGATCAAATAGTGAAACCGGACGAACAAAAACGCGAGCCTGATCCCGGGCGCTAGACTCGTATCATGAGCCGTGACCGTTTTACCTCCCGAAGAACCGTTGAAAGCGGTACGCCTGCAGGCCACTGAGCGACAGTACAGACTTTCTCCAAGGCCAGCAGAGTGTTGGATCTTTCAAGCATCAACACGCGATACGCAATCTCCTCATTCTCAGACTCAAACTTCACCGGCTGCCGCGGCGACGGGGAGACAACCAGTATGCTGTAGCCTGTCGCGGCGAGCCCCCGAATCCCGCCGACGAGGGCGGAATCCAACAGCGGAGAGATGATTACGATCTGGGCCATAGCAGGAAGCATCAGGTGCGCGAGCAACGTCATCACATAGCTCGTCGACAGCATTGCTCTACCAGGCTTAGCGGCGGCGAGAAGAAAGAGAATATTCCGCTCATGCCTCTTACCGAAACGAGGTTGGATGACCCCGCGCTCCTCTCCCTGGAGTATCAGCCCGACTCTGTTTCCCTGTTTTAGCAACAGGCTTGCCATTGAAGCCGCAGCTCTGACTCCTCTCTCGAACAATTCCGCCTCTGCGCTCTCGTAGAAACTCACGTCAGTGTCGAGAACGATCATTACGTCTGTAACTCTCTCGGCCTCCATCTCGTTGATGACCAGGTGACCTTGTTTGGCTGATGCTTTCCAGTTGATACGCTTCGGATCATCTCCGGACACGTAATCGCGCATGCTGTAGAACTCGGTTCCAGGCCCCCGAATCCTCGCATGAATCATCCCCGGCCAGGGACCCAGGTGTCGAGGACGAAGCTCCGCGCCCCTGATTCGTTCCGGCCGAGGCATTATCGAGAGAACCTCCGCCTCCGATCGTTTTTCGACTAAATAGAATCCGAAGGGATCCCGGACCCTAGCGACAAAGGGTCCGATATTGTAGTGTCCTCGGATCGGGCTTTTGAACTCAAGACTAAGCTCGGCCTTTTCACCCGCGTCCAACCGGGTCAGCGCACGACTCGTTCCTCTCTCCAGTTTGATGATGCTGGGGAGATATTCCTCGATCTCCACATTTCCGAGTGGTGCGCTGGTCTTGTTCGAAACATTGACCAGGACCCTAATGTCCTCGTCACCGAAACTGTCCGCGGGATCAACCCGATGACTAGTCTCCAGATCGACCTTTTCAGGCAGGCCCCAGAAGTTTGCGAAGAAGAAGAGCGAGGCGAGTGGAAGGACCATGGAAGCCAATTGCCAGTCTTCGAGAAAGAGCCCGAGAACCAGCAGGATCGCGGCTAATGCAAAGTATAGCGTGACCTTCCGGGTGAACAAGGCCTACGGGGATCACTTGGCCTTAGGAACAGGAACCGTCTTCAAGATCTCATCCACAACCAGGCGAGGGTTGACGCCTTTGACCCAGGACTCCGCCTTCATGATCATCCGGTGCACGAGAGCCGGCGCGGCCACTTCCTTCACATCATCCGGTATGACGTAGTCTCGGCTGTGGAAGACCGCTCTCGCCCTAGCGAGCTTGAAGATCGCGAGAGATCCCCGCGGACTCGCGCCGACCTCGACCTGCCGTTGCCCACGGGTCGATTGCACAATATCGGTCACGTATGCTAGAACATCATCGTCCACGTGGATTCCCTCAACTGTCTTTTGAAGATCGAGAATCGTCTCCGCGCTCGCAACAGGCTCAAGCTGAACATCCTCCTGGCCCCGCTGCATTCGTCTCTTCAGAATCTCCACTTCCTCTGCACGGTTCGGGTATCCGAGCTGGAGACGGACTAGGAACCGGTCGAGCTGTGCCTCCGGCAAGGGATAGACTCCTTCGTACTCGATCGGGTTCTGGGTCGCAATCACGATAAACGGGTCGGTCAGAAGATGCGTTTTCCCATCCAGCGTTGTCTGGCGTTCCTGCATCGCTTCCAATAGAGCAGCCTGGGTCTTAGGCGGAGCCCTGTTAATCTCATCAGCCAGCAACAGATTGGTGAATACCGGACCTCGTCGGAGGTCGAAATCGCCGTTCTTGATATTGTACACGTAAGTCCCGGTAATGTCGGAAGGGAGCAGGTCGGGTGTGAATTGTATTCTGGAAAAATTACAGCCCATGCTCATCGCGAAGCTTCGCGCCAGCAACGTCTTCGCGAGACCAGGATAGTCCTCGAAGAGAATGTGAGAGTTCGACAGGATCGCAAGCATCACCTTCTCCAGGACAGGCTCTTTGCCGACGATTACCTTCCTGACTTGGTCGACAACTTCTTTGCATTTCTCGCCCGCTTCCTCTACCTTCAAGCCTTCCAATCCTCTATCCGGTCGATAATTTCTCGTAGCATCTGGAGGCGCGAGTCCGGGCTGCGTGGCGGAGGGTAATATAGTAACGCGTAGGTTTTTGGATCCTTCAGAAGCCGAGGGCCAAGCTGATAGTCCGCGAGAGCCTTCTTAACAGCGTCCTTTTCCATCCCGGTTTCCAAGCTCACCTTCTCAGCAAGGAGGTCGCGAAGCCGGTTCCGGAGAATAGTCTCGAAGTAAGCCGGGCTAGCTTTGCCCGCCACCTCTACCTGTCTGGTGAGGGACTTCACGTCTCTCGCGCGCACCGTTCTAGGCTCTTCACGAATCCTCGTCTCGATTGGAGACGTCGAACGACGTCGAAGATCTAACGTGAGGATAAAGGCCAAGAGAACAAGGGGAAGGGCGAGCAGAGATAGAGATGGAGTTACTGATTCAGGTATGAGGTCTCGGAATATTATTAGAAGAAGGAGATAGAAGCCTGACGCGACAGCCAGAAGCGCTAGAGTGCTGCGTTTCAATTTTTCAGACGCTGAGTGTGATGTTCATCTCTTCAGCAATACTCAGCAGACACTGTTGTGCGTGTTCCGCGTCTGTCTCAGTGATCGGATGAAGGCTGTATCGAGCTTCCTCGAAGAGATCTGTGAGTTCTCGAATAGATGCGCCCTTGATCATCAACATTCTGCTTATGGCCGCTTCTAGTTCTCTAGCAGTCTGGTCGGAGGTGATACTGGCGCCTAGACGCTGTGCAGTCTGGACCATGCGCTGATAACTGTTGATGATTCTTGTCCGAGGGTCCGCTTCGGGCTGGGCTTTGAGTATGCGGAAAGCATCTTCAACCGAGGTTACGGCCTCCATCCTCGCCGCCGGTATCAGGCCTCTCAATTCTGCTCTTGTTTCCTGCCAAGATACGATGAGCCCTCGGGCAACTATCACAGAGGTTACAACTAGAAGCCCCAAGAAGGCTGCATAGAACCAGTTCGACTGGACAAAGCTGCTGAGCTGGTAGGCTGCTCCCAGCAACGGTAGAGTACTTGTGGCCGAGCTCCCTGAGACGGAGTTGGTGACCGCGGCGCTCGCGTTTGGGGCTGCTCGACTGGTCGCGCAGGAGAAGATTCCTCCGCATTTTAGCAGAAGGGTTTCTATCGCAAGGGCCCACGCTGCAAGCGAGATAACTAGCTGAAGGGTCCTCGACTTCTTCTTTGCCTGACCTCTCCTCTTGGCGAAGCCAAAGCCAAAGGCATCCGAGAGGAGACGCGAGTTGTATGCCAGGTAGATTATCAGAGCGACCATGAGCCCGAGCGCGATGACCGGTGCGAGCGAGAGCAGGTAGATCAGCCAATAGGAGTTCAGAAGCAGTGATCCTCCAGGCTGAGTCCTTGGAAGCGATCCGAGGGCAAAGGTCAGGAGTATGAGGGCAGCTAGAAAGGGTAGAAGCCGGTTTCCTTTCAGGGTTCCCGCTCCAAAGCAGGCTGTAATTGTGGGCGATTGGCGATAAATACTTGTCCAAAAAACTGGTACTAGGTATAACCCAGCGATTCAGCCAATTGCGCCGGTCGTGGCTGACGAGGAAGAACCGAGAGGGCGACTAGTCTTTTACCGCTTCAAGAATGCTGGCAACGTTCCAGAGCTTTACTCGCGTGTAAGGTGGCATGTTCGGGTCCTGGCTGATCTCGTCCAGTGTGGAGATAGCGTTTGAGGCACGTACGCCTATTGTGTGTCCCTGTGCCTGTAGCGCGTCCATGGCGCCTTTGGCGGCTCGTCGGATGTTGCGAGGGGTTGTATTGTCATTGGAGACTTCGTTTAGTACGGCTAGGGCTTGTTTTATCCGTGTCTCGTATTCTTCTTTCCGTTTTGCTTTTTGCAGGCGCTTTCACCAGTCTATTGGATGGGCGTCTAGACTCTGTACGCATCCTAGCCCAGAACGTGAGGACAGGCACGGTTCTGATTAAAAGATTTCCATTTCCCGAACATGACGCAGACTGAGATGTGTGGAAGTGGAAATAGTCGCCATTGGCTGGAAATCTGTACTTTCACTCTCAGGCCGGTTAGTTTCACAGTCGTCCGCGGGGGACCGCTCATGCCACACGAGATGCCCAAGGGATCCAAATTTTTTCCGAAGTCTACTTCTGGGCTTAATTCTGGACTTGTCGTCCGAAACCGGGCTTATAGTCAGCTTATCTCATCCTTGCTGACCTCCGTGGAATCCCCTACGGATCAGCGTGGAAAATGGCGGTCTAGAAAACCTGGACTTGGATCCGGGACCAGGGCTGATAATGGGCGATTTTTTCAGCGCGTCTAGCAAAAATTCGGCTTGGGGGAGTTTCAATAGTTTCTCAGCCCGTATCGGGGTAGACCGAGGAGTGCCGAATTCGAAACTTGCGCCTCTTCCTGCCTGGAAAAAGAACATCTTCCCGAGAGGGGCATGAAATGGTTTCACCGGTGTCCGCTGTTCTTAAGAGACCGAATCTCCAACAGCCGGAAGAAACTTGTCGAACTACGAGACGGGTAGAAGGCTAGAGTACCGGATTAGAGATATTTTTCGAAGAGAAGGATACCTGGTAATCAGGGCAGCGCAATCGAAACCCATCGACCTCGTCTGTATGAAGGATGGAAAATCGTTTTTGATAGAATGTAAGACAGACAGATCTTGGCTTGGGAAAGAGAGGAAGAAAGAGCTTCTAGGACTGGCCGAGCAAGCAGGCATGCCGATCATCCTAGCCAAACGAAGGAGAAGAAGGGTGGAGCTGACAAACCTCGCTGATGGAAAAATGTTCGACCCGAAGAATCTGGAAGTTATTCCTTGAAAGAATCCTTCAAGCCCCGAAGCTTCTCGAGCATCGACAACCAACCGAAGACGAGGTTGCTGTACAATGATAGCTTCTCAGGATCCTTCTCTATCTTTAAGATCTCGTTCGCCTCACTAATCTTCCCGATGATCGTCATCTCAACCGAGTCCAGGAGATAGCCTGGGGAGAGGGTGGCCTGAGGCGACATCGCCTTCTGATAGACCACCGGCTTGTTACACTTGGCACAGAAAACCTCACCCTTCACCTTGAAGAGAGGTGTTCCGCAAATGGGACAGACGTCAGAGAGCATGGTGGCGCCTGACTTCAACAAGTCCGCCATACGTTTCACATCCTCAGACATCGACGACTAACAAGAATAGTGTGCTTAGCGCTCTATAAATCGCACGGGACCAGGATCTGTCGATCGCGGGCTTCGGGAAGCCCGAGTCTAGAAATCGCCCGAAAGGCACCAAAAACCCATTATAGCCAACCGAGAACCAGCAAACACGGTTCAAATTCCGAGGAGTTGTAGTCGTTGCCAAACGATCTGAAAGGAAAGACAGCCGCCATAATTGCCACGGATGAGTTCGAGGACCTAGAACTATTCCATCCAATGTACCGTCTGCAAGAAGAAGGAATCAGGACAAAAGTCATCGGGCTCACGAAAGACCCTATCAAAGGCAAGAAAGGATACACAATTACACCAAGCGCATCAATCGATGAAGTGAAGGCAGAAGACTTCGACTTTCTCGTTATTCCGGGAGGGAAATCGCCTGAGAAACTGCGACTCAACAACAAGATTCTCAGATTTGTAAAGGATTTTGACACTCAGGGTAAACCCATTGCTGCGATCTGCCACGCAGGCCAAGTGTTAGCGTCCGCAGGGATTGTCAAGAATCGAACGCTGACCTGTGTTGCAGGAATAAGAGACGACATGATTAACGCCGGGGTCCACTATGTGGACCAGGCGGTCGTGGTGGATAGGAATCTAGTCACTTCAAGAATTCCAAGTGACCTTCCAGAATTCGCGCGAGCGATGATCGAGGTCTTCCGGAAACCTCAGGTTCTGCAAGTTCCACACGAAAGGTAGAGACCGTCAAGGGAAAGACAACAACTGCTGGTCTTGATAGGAGTCAGTTAGAGTTATTACTCCAAGAATGATTTCGCTCTAACAGGAGTTTACAGGATCAATCTTGCCAGAAAAGACTCTGACACTTAGAGTCGCCGACGCATATCAGCGAGATGTAGGCCGGGGCATTGCTCGAGTGGACCCGAAAGTTGTGGATCAGCTCGGTCTAACCTCGGGCGACGTGATCCAGATCGTTGGTAAGAAAAAGACGACTGCACTTTCCTGGCCTGGATACGAGTCAGATTTTGGAAAGGGAACGATCCGCATCGATGGTTATCTAAGGAATAACGCCGGCGTTTCGATAGACGATAAAGTCACGATTCGGAAGATTGAGGCAAAGATCGCCCAGCGTATCACGCTGGCGCCTACGGAACCACTTCGAATTGTGGGAGGAGAAGAATACCTGAGTCAGATCCTCGAGGGCCGGGTCTTGGCGCGGGGAGACTATGTGCCGATAAGCGTGATGGGTCGTAAGATCGACCTTGTGGTCACGAGTACCACCCCGACCGCGGAAGCTGTCATCGTCACTGACCAGACGAAGGTGACTGTTGGAGAGCAGGTGAAAGAGGCTCCCAGAGCGATTCCGAGGATCGCCTACGAGGACATTGGAGGGCTTCGGCCCGTTATCCAGAAAGTGCGGGAGATGATCGAACTCCCCTTGAGACATCCGGAGCTGTTTGAACGACTAGGCGTCGAGGCCCCGAAAGGGGTCCTTCTTCACGGACCACCAGGCTGCGTTGTTGGCGACTCCTTGATCGCCCTTGAAAATGGTGGGCTAATACGAATAGAAGAACTTGCGAAAGGTGTACTTCCCGGCGCCTACATTGCAGACCTTCCTATCTATCCACCAGGCAGTGCGAAGGCGCTTCACATCTATGATGTACCTGAAACAATGGAGATAATCACCGAGACTGGAAAAAGGCTCCGGACGACTCTAAACCATCCTCTCATGACTGAACATGGGTGGACCGAGGCGGAGAAACTCAAACTCGAGGATAGAGTGAAGACGATTAAGTGGATTCCCTCCCCAACACAATTCGTAGTTGTTAGCGATACAATCAACATGGTGAGACCATGGACCAAACCGGTCATCCCTAAGTTTTGGGATGAGCAATTGGGAGAACTCTTCGGCATATTCATTGCAGAAGGAACCGCTAGCAAGGATAATGTCCTCTTTACCATAGAGTCTCACGAAGAGGAACTCGCAACTGCGATCAGGAAGGGGATGACGATCTTCGGTGTAGAAGGATACCTCGTTCCGAAGTGGGGCAAACAGTGCAATGTACTACGATTCGACAACAGAGGACTCGCCGAATTCTTCGGTAAATATTGGTCTCGTGAAGAGAAGAGGGTACCAACACCGATACTGATGTCACCGAACACAGTTGTGGCAGCGTTCCTCCGTGGCGCTTTCGAGGGCGATGGCTACGCAAGAAAAGCCAACAAATATCACGGCGTCTTCCTCAAAAGCAAACATCGGAAATTGTTGGAGGAGGTGCAGACCCTCCTTCTGAGATTTGGAATCACTTCAAGAATTCACGGAGGCCCCCATATTACCGAAGGTGGTAGAGATTCAGCCTCTTACGTGTTAGCAGTCCGCGGCAAAGATGTTGTAAACAAATTCAAGGAACAAATAGGCTTCATCTCTACCCGGAAAAGAACGCGACTGGAAGCCATAGTCAAAGGATACAGGCGGAACCTCACCTATCTCAATGACGACTTCGAGAAGATCAGGACAATAAGGAAGCTCGAAGGATGGCAAAGAGTATACGACTTCGAAGTCCCCAGTACATCCTCTTTCTTCACGAACGGCATACTGAGCCACAACACCGGGAAAACGTTGCTGGCCAAGGCTGTGGCGAGCGAGACGAACGCGAATTTCTACAGCATTGGCGGGCCGGAGATAATGAGCAAGTTCTATGGTGAGAGTGAGGAGAGGCTCCGAGAGATCTTCAAGGAAGCCCAGGAGAACGCGCCATCTATCATTTTCATCGACGAGATAGACTCGATCGCACCGAAACGGGAGGAGGTTACCGGCGAGGTTGAGAAACGCGTCGTGTCGCAATTACTTTCAGTGATGGACGGTCTCCAGTCTCGGGGCAAAGTGGTAGTCATCGGAGCAACGAACCGCATCAACTCAATTGACCCTGCTCTCCGCCGCCCTGGAAGGTTCGACAGGGAGATCGAGATCGGCGTCCCAGACCGCGATGGGAGACTAGAGATCTTGCAGATTCACACCCGCGGAATGCCATTGGCGGAGGATGTTGACCTGAAGAAACTGGCTGACGTTACCCACGGGTTCGTGGGAGCGGATCTGGAAGCGCTGGCAAAGGAGGCCGCTATCAGAGCGCTTCGCAGAATCCTGCCGGAGATGGACTTGGAAGCGGAGAACATCCCTGCAGAAGTCCTCAACAAGATCATCGTTCGAATGAGCGACTTCCAAGAAGCTCTGAAGGAAGTGGAGCCTTCGGCGATGCGAGAGGTGTTAGTGGAGGTTCCAGACATCAAATGGGATGATATCGGCGGGCTAGAGGGCGTGAAGGAGGAACTCAGGGAAGCTATAGAGTGGCCGCTGAAATATCCTGAACTCTTCGCCCAGATGAACGCCGTTCCCCCGAAGGGGCTACTCTTGTACGGTCCGCCGGGAACAGGGAAGACGCTTTTGGCAAAAGCGGCGGCGAACGAGAGTGAGGCGAACTTCATCAGCGTCAAGGGTCCGGAATTGCTCAACAAGTTTGTAGGCGAGTCTGAGAAGGCGATTAGAGAGGTCTTTCGCAAGGCTCGGCAAGCCTCGCCTTGTATCATCTTCTTTGACGAGATCGACTCTGTAGCGCCTATCCGTGGGAGCGGCGCAGGAGACTCCAACGTGACCGAGCGGGTGATCAGCCAGTTTCTAACCGAGATGGACGGGCTGGAAGAACTGAGAAACGTAGTAATTATCGCCGCAACAAATCGGCCGGATATCGTCGACCCAGCGCTCCTTAGGCCTGGCAGATTTGACAGGATGCTTCTGGTTCCACCGCCAGACCTCGAAGCAAGGAAGCAGATCTTCCGGATTCACACGAAGAAGACGCCATTGGCCGATGATGTGAAGCTGGACGAGCTTTCCAGGAAAACCGAAGGATACACCGGAGCGGATATCGCTTCTATCTGCAACACTGCCGTGATGCTGTCAATCAAAGAGCATATCGGTAAAGCGAAGGATCCGGAGGACGCCAAGAAGAAAGCTAAGGGGTTGAAGGTAGCTAAGCGTCATTTTGACGAGGCCATGCAGAAGGTTAAGCCAATTTCCAGCCAGGAACTGAGGATGTACGAGCGCTTCTCGCAACAGTTCACCGACACGAAGGCCGGCCTCCAAAAGGTTCCAGCGCCCGCCTAGTTAGCTGATCAGAGAGTTTCTAGGGCGACACCGAGGCGCACCCGCTCGAAAAAGGCGGGAGGTTGGGTTAGGTCCGGGACCGCCCAACCGAGGACGGTAGGGAACGATGCGATTGGCCCATGAATCCGGTTGTATGGCTAAGGAGAGACGATGTCTCGGTGACGCTCGCGTGAGTGTTGGTTGCGGTTGTCTCGATGTGGGTCTTGATCCACTCAGGTATGACCACGGTTCGGATCAGCGCTTGGATGGTCACGTCTCTAGTCTTTGCTTCGAGCTGCAGCTTCCGGTAGTTCTCGTTCCCCATTGAGAAGATAAACTTGGCCATGACAGATACATTGTGGTATAGTTCGGTATAAGACCACAATTTTGAACAAGAAGATGTTGACGCGAGAACTCGCGCGAAGCTTCGTTCAGGCAGTTTGAACGGAAAAAGAACAGAAGTTTCTAGACGAAAACGTGCAAAATCCCTGCCTTGTTGACCGGAAGCAATTCAAGATACTGTTCGACTAAACCTTCGGCGCGGCACAGTCTAGGCGAAAACTTTGCTTTCGAACCGCAAAGGAAGAGCGCATCAGGCGCGATTACTCTATTTTGGGAGGAGGCGGTGGCTTGCGCACTCTGATCGCTAGTATTACGAGGAGGAAGGCGAGCCCAAATATGGTCAATAAGACCACCGCCGATACCGCGGTACTATTGGTCGTCCCACCGCCACCCGCGGCTCCCGGAACCGTAATGGTGAGAGGCTGGGAGGCAATAGATGCATCCGTCGCCCAGTTTGTGCTCTTACCCTGATATGTTACCTGAACATTGTAGGGGCCTGATGGAATATGGCCTAGCTGTATTATTCCCGTATTGTCAGTCGTGAACGTCTTCGTCGTAGAATTACCCACAAAACTGACTGTAACTGTCACTCCCGAAACAGGATTACCCGAACCATCAACGGTCTTCACACTCGCCGAATAAGCCTTGAGGGCGATCGTCATCGTCACGGCCCCACCAGTTAGATCGATTGTTGGCGAGCCTAACACCATGCCTTTGGCGCCCTCCCACATTGCATCAGTCACCGTCCAGGACGCGGCTCTCGTCCACTGACTAGAATACGACGTGAGATTCATCGCGGTCGAGCCGCTAGTCAGAGTGAGGTACGCGGGGGCTGCGATAGGTTGATTGCCAGGATCGACGAATGAAAGGGTCAACTGGAACTGCTTATCGAACGTGGCGGTTAGTCCGCCTACTCCGTTGAAAGGAGGACTCCTCGCGGGGTCGGTGTAGTTCTTGTATATGACTGGCGTTGTCAACGTGGTTCCCGTTGTCGATGCGATATCTGAACAGGCGCAGCTCCACTGTTTCCACACGTACCTCGCGCCAGATGAGGCTCCTATGAACGTCGTGGGAGACGTAACTTGGAGGGTATGAGGTCCTGAGCCATTTC
>MNGN01000037.1 GCA_001918745.1 Crenarchaeota archaeon 13_1_40CM_3_52_17
CACGAAAAGTGGCCGTTCGATGGATCGGAGTCCGGTGTTTCAGTAATCCTGTCCGAGGTTTCCCGGAACGACTCTATCCTCCAATCATACAGGGATCAGTTTATGGTCGCTGAGACATTCACAGCGGCGATCGCTGCAAGCGCTCTCTTCACGACACCGAACATTGCTTTCTTTGTGGCTGTTCTAGGGATTCCTCTGCTGATCGGTTGGGTCCAGGTTGTGAGGTCTCAAGCAAAGGCTTTCGACTACTGGAGCGACAAGCTGGCAAGGCTGGACTATTTCCAGGAATATTTCGAGCTTATCGGTCGGAAGAAAGGCTATTCCTGGGCCAGAGTCTGGCTAGGAGGCGGCCCGGGAAAACTAGCAATAGGAATACTGCAATGGGTCTTCGCAATCTTCTGGCTGGCCGTCCTAGTTAACGCAGTTCTCCGCTGAAGAATAATTCCCTGTCTGACCTGGATTTCAGCACGAGATGCGCGTGTAACTTATCCACAAATAGAACGTTTCACGGTAAGACCTGAGCTTGACACCCTCCACTCGCAGCCGGAAGGAAAGCGGCCTCCCACAACACTCTTGGCGCGTCCGACTGAGAGAAAATGGATCATCGTCCCGGCGAGTCCTGGTCGAAGCAATCAGTCAGGCGATTCTAGCAGCTGACCCTCGAACAATCCTAAGGAACAAAGTGAAGGTCAGGGGGAATGCGCTTACAGTCGGAACGCTCTCTCTCAAACTCTCAGATTTCAGAAGAGTGCTGGTTATTGGTGGAGGGAAAACAACCTCGGGCATGGCGTTGGAGACTGAACGAATTCTTGATCGTTGGCTAACAGGCGGTTCGGTAAACATTCCCGCTTACACCAATCCTTGGCCCAAGAGCTCCAGGATCGAGTTCAACCCTGCAACTCATCCGGTCCCCAGCCAACAAGGTTGCCAAGGAGTCAGAAACATGCTTAAGCTCGTCGGACAACCCTCCCGAGACGATCTAGTGATCTGCCTAATTTCCGGCGGGGGATCCGCACTGATGCCGTTACCCGCGAAGGGTCTAAGACTCTCGGACAAACAGAAGACGACACACCTTCTCCTCAAGTCCGGAGCGAGAATCGATGAGATTAACACGGTGAGAAAGCATCTATCGGAAATCAAGGGCGGCCGTCTCGCCGAGAAACTCTACCCTGCAACAGTCGTCTCTCTCATAGTCTCCGATGTAGTAGGCGATAGATTAGATTCTATCGCTTCCGGTCCCACCGTACCGGACAGCACCACCTATTCGGACGCCTACAATGTACTGAAAGAGCATAAGCTCTGGGACAGGATTCCTAGACTAGTTCGGAATCACATCAGGGAGGGAAGAAATGGCAGGTTGCCCGAGACTCCCAAGGAAGGGTCCAAGATTTTCAAACGAGTCCACAACTTCCTCATCGGAAACAACACGGAATCATGCAAAGCGGCGGCGAGAGCACTAGAGAGAAGAGGGTATCGTACGTTGATACTGTCGACACGGATTCAAGGCGAGGCAAGCGAAGTTGGAAAGGTGATCTCGGCCATCGCGTCCAGCATCCGCGAAAAACAACTACCAATCACCGCACCGGCAGCGATAGTAGCTGGTGGCGAGACTACGGTTACGGTTCATGGCAAGGGGAGTGGCGGGCGGAACCAAGAACTGGCCCTGTCGGCCGCGATGTCAATTCGAGGACTGCCTAGGACGCTCGTCTCCTCCATCGGAACTGACGGAATTGACGGTCCGACCATGGCGGCTGGCGCCGTTGCTGATGGCAGCACAGTCGAGAGAGCCTTGAGAAGAGGTCTGGACCCTGACACGTATCTCAGAGAGAACAATTCGCATGAGTATTTCAAGAAACTCAAAGACCTAATCGTTACAGGCCCTACAGGAACCAACGTCAACGACATTCTCATCGCGATTGTAGGATCCGCAGATCAAAAGAGTGATACCACAAGACGATCTCTGGGACAGTGAACCCTATGTCAAAGAGGACTACTGGTGATTCCGAGATTACGGATCTGAAAGCGAGACAGGTTCTCGATTCTAGAGGAAACCCCACCGTGGAGGTGGATGTTTGGACTCGAGATGGAAGCACGGGACGGGGAACTGTGCCCTCCGGGGCATCGACAGGAATCCACGAAGCCTTGGAGCTACGTGACGGCGATATGAAGCGATTTCATGGCAAGGGAGTACTGAAAGCCGTCTCTAACGTGAACAATAGAATCCGATCCCGCGTGATCGGCAAAGACGCCAGAGCCCAGCGAGAGATCGATGAGCTGATGATCGCGGTTGATGGGACACCCAACAAGAAGAGGTTGGGTGCGAATGCGATTCTTGGCGTGTCGATGGCAGTCGCGAAAGCCGCGGCATCATCGCAGGGAAAACCAGCTTACAAGTACCTGAGAGACCTGCCCAGCTACAAGCTCCCTGTGCCGATGATGAATGTGATAAACGGGGGAAAACACGCAGGCAACAAGCTTGCCGTCCAAGAATTCCAGATAGAACCTGTCGGAGCTTCGAGTTGCTCTGAGGCTATCAGAATCGGCGATGAAGTATACCATTCTTTGGGCTCTGTGCTCAAGGCCAAGTACGGGCCCAGCGCGATCAACGTGGGAGACGAAGGCGGCTATGCCCCACCCTTGGAGATGACAGGCGACGCGTTGGAGGCGATTCTTCTGGCAATATCCGATGCGGGCTATGACGAGTCAACAGTTCACATCGGCATCGACGCGGCATCATCCAGCTTCTACAACAACAAGGACTCAACCTACCAACTTGACGGGAAGAAACTCAGCGCGGAAGAACTTGAGAGCTACTACGAGGAACTGGTTAGGACGTACCCGATAAGGACCCTGGAGGATCCGTTCGACGAAGATGATTACGATGATTTCGTCCAGATTACTCGCAAGCTTGGTAATCGGGTCAAAATTATCGGGGATGATCTTTACGTGACAAACCTCGAACGGATCAAGAGAGGGATTCTGAAGAAGGCGACCAATGCGATTCTAATCAAGCTTAACCAGATAGGGACGGTAACAGAGACTTTGGACGCGATCAAGGTGTCGAAAGACGCTGGCCTAGATATCGTAGTCTCTCATAGATCAGGTGAAACAGAGGACACTTTCATCTCCCACCTCGCAACGTCTCAGGAGAGCCTCTTCATCAAAACAGGCGCGCCGGCGAGGGGAGAGAGAACGGCCAAATACAACGAGCTCCTCAGAATCGAGGAGGAACTCGGGAGCAAGGCGCTCTTCATGGGCTCGACTCTAAAGTGATCGTGAGCCTCGTTTGTCTTATCTAAGAGAGGAATCCGCCGCTCCTTAACAGCCCGGCTACGATCCTCTTCTCGGCGATAGACAACGCCTGAAGTGGTTCCTTCAACGGTCCAACAGACACTCCGATTAGGCTCATTGCCTCCTTCAACGCCGCAGGATATTTTCCAACGCTCAGTGCCATGACTATTGGCAGGAGTCTTTCCTGAGCCTCTCTTGCTCCTTTAAGGTCGCCTTCCTTGTAGTCATCAAATATCTTGCTGGCAACCTTGGGGGCTACGTTTGCAGAACCAATTATAGCTCCGCTTCCACCAAATTCTAGATTAGAGTATGCCATTGCGTCTGACCCAGCGAAGATCGCAATCTTGCTCCCACTCGTCTTTAGAAACCTGACAAGATTCAGAAAATTGTTTTCTGTATATTTCATTCCTACAACGAGTTTTTCGTCAGCTAGACGCTGAACAGTCTCTGGAGTGAGAAAAGAATGGGTCCATTCGGGGATGTTGTAGATCAAAAGCGGCAGATCGATGGCTTCGGATATTGCCTTGAAGTGATGATAGTGTCCCTCATCGGTCGCGGTGAAATAGTAGGGCGGTGTGGCTATGACCGCATCAGCTCCTGCCTCCTTCGCGTCCGAGGATAGCTGGACAACATTCTCGATAGACGGATCCGATACTCCCGCCACAACCGGGACCCTGCTATCCGCTTGGTCAACTACCACATCGACTAGAGTCTTGCGTTCCTCTCGTTGCAGAAGGGCGAATTCTCCCGAGGTACCCAGTGGCAGCAGACCGTCTATTCCAGCTTCGATTAGAAAGTCAACCAATCTTCTCGTTGCATCAGTGTCAACTCTTCCACGCTTTGTTAGGGGGGTGGGAATGGGAGTCCAGATTCCCTCAAGCTTCAGCTTCATTTGGGGTTGGGTCGACCTGGTTTTGATTTAACAGTTGCAGACCGTGAATCCTGCAATCGCGGAAAAGGGTTTAACCAAGTTCGAAGAACCGCGCCAGCTAAATCACTACAGTCCCCGATAATCAAATTCAGGAGGAAACCAGTGCTAATCGATATTGTCAGAGCCGGCCTGATAATTGCCCTGGGCGTCATCTTCGCCTACCTCTACGGGTTCATCGAGCACGGCTACATTCCTCCCGCCGAACACCTTGTCCTCCGGTTCTTCAATCACTTTTCGAACTATCACATTATCATGCTCGGGCTTTTCTCAGCACTACCACTTGCGGTTCTGATCTATGATCCCTCATGGGTCGGGGTCCTGATTGCTTTCGGCCTCTGGGCTTTCCTCCCTCTAGGAGAAGACATTTCATGGTATCACTTTGCAGGCGCGTGGCCTGGACCGCAAGATTGGACTTCATGGGGAGGAGGATACTACGTGAAAAAACACTGGTTGCCAAAATGGTATCTTGTGAACTCGCTGGCTACATTCCTCTTCTATGCTCTTGCGCTTGCAGTGGCCATTCTCTGACCTCCGATAACCTCGGCTTCTGCGTGTCTTACGCCCAGCTTTACAATTCGCACTTTCACCTTCTCGCCAGGAGAAGCCCCACTCACGAAGACGAGTAGTCCATTGAGCCGGCCTAGCCCTCGCCCATCCTTTGACTTCTGCGTGATTTCTATCTCTGTCTGGTCGCCCTCTTTCAAACCGTGAAAAGTAGACAATCTGTCTTCGTGTCCAGCCCTTGTATTCTGTCTTTTAGGCTCTGCGAGCTTTAAGACTGTTGCCTGCGGAGATTTTCCTAGATAGAGAGCATGGCAATGCTTTCAGTGAGGATTGACTCCAGTGTCGTTCATTCATGAAACCACTCAACACCGCAAATTTCAATCGTGCCAGGCGAAAATACCGGCCTCGCAAGGTGAGGTTCTTATTGATTGCAGAGTCTCCACCCTCCTCGGGAGGATTCTTCTATTTTCCCACAACCATCGGCAAAGACCACCTGTTTCGCGAGACGATGAAGGCTCTCGATTTGTGGCCCAAAAGCGAACCCATGCGCAGAGGGGTCGACAAACGATCGATGCTGCGGCGGTTTCAATCGATGGGTTTCTACCTCCTAGACACTTGCGACTTTCCAGTTGACAGGCTCAGCCCAGTTGAAAGAAGAGACGCCGTTTTTCGACAGATGGATCGACTGATTAGGGACGTGATTGAGACTCATCCGCGGCACATCCTGGTCGTGAAATCCACGATTTTCAACCCAGTCCTTAACGCCCTAAAAGAGGCAGGATTTCGGTCTCGGGTGTTGAATTCTGGACCTGTCCCGTTTCCTTCACACGGGAACCAGCGGACTTATCGATCTCAATTGAGACGTGCACTCTTGAAATCACGTTCATCATCATAGACCGCCGACTATTGACCGGTCACTTGCCCTTGTGGTCGTCGGTTACGGTGCGGCTATGTGCCCCGTCTCCAAGCTTGTCGTTACTAGTCATGGTGCCTTGTCGTGAGTGAAATAGGAATAGAGAAAGTAGTCGTGGAGCTCAACGGCTTCCGACAACGAACCGCTATGATCAAGGAAGAGATAGCGAAAGTGAGCAGGGCTCTCGGCGAGCGAGCAGCCCAGCTCAACGACATAGTCGGGAAGAGCTTGTCGAACCTTCGCGAACAGCTCGGCGGAACTACATTGACCGGCTATCTTGCGTTGCAAGGAAAGTACAGCTCTGGCGAACTAACCGAACAAGAGTACAGTTCACAGAGAGACTATTACAAGAACGAGATGCAAAGCATGCTCAGGCGACTCGACGAGACCCGGAAACTCATGATGCTCATGGCGCAGCTGGACGCACGACAACCAGGAGCCGGACCCTCGGGTCCGCAACGGCCTCCCTCCCCGACAAACTAGACTTCAATCCATTCCTTTTATTCCAGCGCGAACTAGGCTCTGAACAGCATAAGTGATCAAATCCTACGGGCCTTCAGCCAATAGTACTCGAAATATCTGTCCATCACTCCAGCGAACTCTTCGTCTGATAATCGAAACGCGATACGCGAACCAGGCTCATTGGGAGTTTCGAGATTCCATAGATACGTTAGGACAGTATCCCTCCCGTCAACCGCGCAAACATTGTAGGGTTTGGGAGACTCCTCGTTCGGTTCTTGTATCACTCCAACTTCTGCCTCATCCGAAAGCAATGACAAACTCTTCTGATCAACAAAACGAGGATTAACGAACGACAGGATCTTAACGGATACCCCTCTGTCCCGGGCTGCTTTCAAAGGCGACCGAAGATCCTCCACGTCCTTCGGGATCAAAGTCGCGAATTGGAGGTAAGCCCTGGTTTTCGCGGTGGAAACGATCTCTCCGATCTTGTCCGAGATCTTATCGCCTCCATGAATTACCCAGAGGCTAATGTTCTTCACTACTTCACGTCGTTCGTAGATTGCTTGGAGATCTTGTTTCATCAGGTTCGTGAACGAGACCATTTCCGATTGTTTCTGTTCGAGCTCTAGTTCTGCCACGGACCTTGGAGGATTCGATTCGTATACAACCGGTCTTCCAGGTCTAGCTCTGATCCACTTTCTCTTCTCCAATCCTTCGAGTGTTCCGTAGACGCGTGCGTAGGGGATCTGTACACTCTCGCTGATCTCGAAGGGGGTTGCGGGTCCGTCGAATACGAGTTTGAGGTAGGTTTTGATCTCGTATTCTGTTAGCCCGTGGTCTTTGAGTATTCGATGGAGGTTTTCGTCGATTCGGGACATGGTTTCGCGGGTGACCTACCTTTTTGCGTAAATCGGGTAGCGAGTATTAGAGGTATTTGACTAAAATAGGTAACGTACAGTGGAGTGTCATGTTGACACTGGAGGGGTCAAAGGACGAATCAGAGCCCCAGTCGCCTGCAGCTTTACCCTCACCTAACAATCTCTGAATTTGAATTATGACGAAAACCGATCAGAAAAAACGGCACTCTTAACCTTTCATCGGACTAGCGGAGGTGCCGACTCTAGTCCAGAGGATACAGGTTCTCGGGTGATGTCATGTTTGCGATCCTCTATGGCTAATTGCCAAAAGACAGACTAACTACTTTGGTTGTGGCTGATGCTGGCGGTAAAGGCGGTCAGACAGAACCATAAGGCTTCAGCCAATCTCCTACGGCTGCTAGATGAGTTCAGATGCATAGTGAACGTCTGTATCGCCGGTGGAATCGAAGAGAATGTTTCCAGTCTTAAGACTCTCTCATTGAGATCGTATCACCGTCTCAGCCGTGACATTCTCGGCTACTACAGACTCGGAGCCATAGGCACCGCTACCAGCATACTCCACAACTATCGAAAGGCCACGAAGGAGAACCCGCAGACAAGATTTCCGTATGCGAGAAGATTGATGATGAATACGTGTTACGGGTTCAAGATACAGAACGGTCACCTCAGATTACCTCTCAAACCGCGACAGTACGTCTGTGTCAAACTGAATAATCACACTCTAAAAGTTCTCTCAGGGGTTGATGTTCGCTCAATCACTTTGACCCCAGGCTCAGTCAGCATTTCCTACTCGAAAGAGACGGTCGAGATCAAACCGGAAGGATACCTTGGGATAGACCGTAACCTAGACAATTCGACCGCCGCATCAACAGACCACAGACCGTTCGAAGATTCGACCTGTCAAGTATAACAAGGATCAAGAGTGAGTATCGTTATGTCAAGAGCCGGTTCAAGAGAAACGATTCTCGACTTAGAACACGCGTCTTCTCCAAGTATGGACAAAGGCAGCGGAACCGTGTACAACCACTACTCCACAACGTGTCCAAGAGAATAGTTGACGAGGCCAAGACCCGACGGTATGGGATAGTAATGGAGAGGCTGACTGGGATCCGAAGACTGTATCGCAAGGGTAACGGACAACCCAGAAACTATCGAGCGAGGATGAACACCTGGAGCTATGGAGAACTGCAGCGACAGGTAGAGTATAGAGCACGATGGGAAGGAGTGAAGGTGATCTACGTTCCTGCTAGAAACACTTCCAAGCGGTGCTCAATATGCGGGTATAAGACCCTAGATAGCACCGAAGGTCGACTATGGTGTCCACATTGTGGAGCTATCCTAGACAGGGATGAGAACGCGGCTAGAAACCTGGCTGCGGGAGGGCTGAGGTTCAGCCCCAACGGGCCTCCAGGTGACGCAATGGTAGAGGAACGGGAACCAGAGAACGCGACCCTAATCCTCAAAGTCGATGGAGGCAAGTTAAGTCGACAAACCACAACTACGACAATCAACCCCGACAAAGACTTAACAGAACCAGTAACGTTTCTCGCCTAGAACAAAATATGGCGAACATGCGGTACACCTCACTTGGTAGCACTGGCGTTGACGCCTCGGTTCTCGCTCTTGGAGCAATGACTTTTGGATCGAAGGACGCTTGGAAGCTGGGTGGACTCGGTCAAGACATTGTCGACAAGATGGTGTCTCGAGCGATCGATGCTGGAATCAACTTCTTCGACACGGCTGACGTGTACGATGAGGGCGAGTCGGAGAAGACTCTTGGAAAAGCGCTTCAGTCCTACCGAGATAAAGTTCTGATCGCTACTAAGGTTAGAGGCAAGAGTGGACCCGGCATCAACGAGATCGGCCTCTCAAGACATCATATCCGGCAAGCTGTCCGCCAAAGTCTAGAACGGCTCGGCACAAGGTGGGTCGACCTATACCAGTTTCACTCCTGGGACGCCCACGTCCCACTTGACGAGTCGATCGAGGCAATGCAGGATCTTATTCAAGAAGGACTCGTAAACTATCCCGGCGTATCGAACTTTACCGCGTGGCAAATGGCCACCGTTCAAGCAAGGGCGGAAGAGCGAGGCTTCTCCAGATATGAAACGGCTCAGATGAACTACAGCCTTCTGAACCGGGATGTCGAGCATGAGATTCTTCCATTTCTCAATTACAGCAAGATGAGTCTACTAGTCTGGAGCCCACTTCACGGCGGCGTCCTCAGTGGAAAATACTCCAAAGAAATGAAGCCTCCTGGAACAAGAGCGGGCAACCGAGGACTCTTCTTCCCCTTCTTCGACGAAAAGACAGGTTTCGACATTATTGAAAGAGTCAAGCAAGTTGGCAAAGAGCAAGGCGCGACTCCCGCGCAGGTAGCTCTTTCTTGGTTGCTATCGAAAGGCCATATCGTTATTGTTGGAGCGAAGACGATGGAACAGTTCGAAGAGAATCTCGGCGCACTCGACGTCAATCTCTCAAATGACCAGATTGGAAAACTGGACGAGCTGACGAGACACAGGGTCCAATATCCGAACTGGATGATCGAAAGACAAAGCTCTGGGCGAACTTTCCCGGTATCAGAGCCGTCATGGACGAGGAAAAATTAGCGGGGAGATAGAGGAGATCATGGAATCACAGCAACCTTCCGGCAGAAGTCGAGAAGTAGCTACACTTGGAGGAGGATGCTTCTGGTGTACAGAGGCTATCTTCGACCAATTGAAGGGGGTCGAGAGGGTCGAGTCGGGCTATTCCGGAGGAAAGGTTCCGAACCCATCCTACGAGGATGTCTGCACAGGAACGACAGGGCACGCAGAATCTATCCAGATAACATTCGATCCTAAACAGATCTCCTTCAAAGACATCCTACAAGTCTTCTTCACGACACACGACCCGACCACGCTCAACCGGCAAGGGGCGGATGTCGGAACCCAGTACAGATCAGCAGTATTCTACCACAGTCCTGAACAAGAGACCGTAGCAAAGGAAGTTATCAAAGAAACGAACGGATCGAAGATTTGGAAGAAACCAATCGTAACCGAAGTCGTTCCGTTCAAGGCCTTCTACAAGGCTGAGGACTATCATCAGGAATATTTCAAGAACAATGCGAGGCAACCATACTGTCAGGTTGTAATTGCGCCGAAGATCGTGAAGCTACGTGAGCATTACCGGGAAAAGTTGAAGACCTCTTAGCCTCTGAATTCCCTTTCGCTGACCAAAAGTCAGTGAATCGTGCTCGAACACTCAGATGACAAACATCTCTCTGATACTTTGCCCCTCTCTCGCATGGTTACGAATTGCCAATATCTGTAGGATCGGACACTCTTACCTCTGACAGCTGAGTGAGAATGGCGGAACCCAATTCAAGAGAGACCCGACCGGCCAGAACACCAGCTATCGTCAAAACATTAGTGCTCACATTATTTGTCTCAGCGATTCTATTCTCCGGTTGGACTCTGCTCAAGTACCTCCACTATGCCTCCGTCCCAGGATACATTCAAGCCGGTATCAAACTCAGCATTTCGAACTTACAGATCGAGATTGCAATAGCCGGGCTGATAGGACTACTAACATCGCTTTTCCTTCGGAGCCGCAGACGCTCAAGGAAGGCCAAAACTGGCCAATTGAAAATGACCCCAATGACCTTTGGAATCGCAAGACCTAGTCACCCACTTATGATGACTCAGAGACCGTCCAGAGACGCGAGTTTTGTAATCCGAAAGACACGCAATCGCGGAAGGATCTCGCGGAACCGGATGGGCGAGAGGCTACCTCCAAGCTACGTGGTACAGCCCGACTCCGGAAACACGAACTAGAAACCTTGAGTCCGGTCAGTCCCCCTGGCTGCTCTTGGGACTATCGCAACTACTACTATCTCCTTGCGATGTCTCGGAAGAAAGCAGATATCGAAGAGCACGCTATCACGCTCTCTCATGGGAGAGATAGTCGTCAAGGAACTAACTCCGTCTCTGAGAGACGACTTCCTGTTGTTCTTCGACAGTGTTGCATTTGCGGACAATCCTGATTGGTCTGACTGTTACTGTTCGGCTTATCATTTCGCAAACAAGGGAAAAGCCGAGAGTCGTCATGAGGCTTCAAACCTCGTCGAGGAGGATAGGATGCACGGATTCCTCGCGTACGATAATGGAAAGCCCGTTGGCTGGTGTAACGCAGCTCCCCGCGGCAGCTACCCTGGAGTCCAGTGGTTGATGGGTCCCGGTCCCGATAGATATGAGAAGGTCGGTTCAATAGTCTGCTTCGTAGTAGCGTTTTCACATCGCAACAGGGGAGTCGCGTCTTACCTACTCAGCGCTGCATGCAAGAAGTTTTCCGAGAAAGGATTAGAGTTCGCCGAAGCGTATCCGGTCAAGAGTCCACACTCAGCTGCCTACAATTTTCCAGGCCCGCTGTCGATGTACCTGAAAGCTGGCTTCGTAACGCACCGCGACGCTGACTGGTATGTGGTAGTGCGAAAGCGATTCGAAACACCAGGCTGAAAGGCATCATGTTTAGGGCCTCACTCGGTTCTACTGAGCACTAGAAGGGATTTCCCAAGCCACCGGGTGCCTAAAACTATCTCCACGACTCCGATCAGGAGACCGGGGAGCTGAAGCAATACATCAGATCTGTAGAAGATCAAAGCATTGGCGATTATGACGATTAATCCAAGAACGACGAGGAAGAATGCCTTAGACACGTTCTTTCTAAGGAAGCCGAGCTGGGCCATCAAGCGGCGTGTGTCCCAAAATTCGTGGGTTTCGACAATCTTTCCGCCGCTCAACCTGTGAAAATATGCTTGCGGAATCTGAATTTGCTTGTTTGAAGCCTTCACAGTTCTGCTCTTATCGGTCAGGAAGGGTCCTGTGTTGGTTCCGGTCAGGACTCCATGGACGCTAACAGAATCGCCTTCACCGATCATTCGGTCAACCTTGAATTGAATGTCAGCAAAGGCCACGAAATCGGCTGTCATTGAGGATATTACAGACTCTCGACCCTTAACGCCCTTTGGATGAGCAGGTGAGTAATGCACGATTGAGTCTGCCTCGTAGGCGGCGGCGCGACTAACATCATGGGCGTTATGCGCTTCAATTGCAGACTTCACAATGCGAAGGTTTTCTTCTTCGGTCGTGTCTTGCTCACTCATCTGGAGCGACCGAGTTCCAGAAGAACTCGGGGATTATAGGGCTTTTTGCGAGCAGAGCACACAATTAGGACATTACATGGCCTTCCTTAGAATCCCGATTGTTATCTCTGACCCACGTTTCTCTAGGACTCCCCGCCTTCTCGCGGGGCTAGAGCGATGGCGTCTCGGGAGGACGGGGTCGGGGCAGATACGACACCTCACGTGTTGATCCATCGAAGAAGATAGGTTCATTCATCCTTCGGATCTTCAAAAGAGCCAACTCGATATCCGTTTCGGAGGTCGAGAACCTCAAGGCGAGTTCGCTGATTCGAATCCGTCCATGCATCTTGATCATCTCTAAGACCTTAGTGGGTATTTCTACAGCTCTCGGCTTGAGGACTAGTCCAAGCGTTATGAGAATCCCCCCTGCGGCAACTATTCCCAGCCCGATGTATTCAAGTCCGGTGAAGGAACGCCTAATGCTTACGTTAACAGTTGCATCCTGCGAACCAGAATTTAGTAGCATGAAGACGTAGGTGTCAGCCCTTGTTGGCGTAAAGCTGTGGATGTTTTGCAATTCGGCTAGAGAGTAGGTTATCGTTGCAACATTTGTCTGGTTGCTAATGTACGAGTCAAAGTTCCCGCGATCAAGCAGGTAGAAATCCAGCGGTTGACTGGAAGAAAATTGGAATTCGGCCCTTTGATACGCCGAGAGCTGTACGGAGTAGTGGGCGTAATAGTACCGGTTGGCAACATTGCTATGTGATATGTTGCGCTGGTCGTTGAAAATAATGGTAGTCATGGGAGGCGGCAGCGCGATCGAGACTGGGAGGAGTATCGACGCTAGAATCAAGAAGGGAAGGCTCGCTAGGAATACGGTTCTCTTCATTCCAATCTGCCAGAGAGGCCGTTCTCTGAACGCCCAATTGTCTTATCCCGCCAAATAAGGACATAGCGAGCATTAGGGGATGGCGAAAGTCGGGTACGCTTTAATGTGTCAACAAGTAGAGAATCCAAGTAGATTGCTCGAAAAACTAACGGTCATGACAGGTTCGACCTCGGCGTTTGGTAGCCCGGGG
>MNGN01000064.1 GCA_001918745.1 Crenarchaeota archaeon 13_1_40CM_3_52_17
GTGGCACGACTAATTACTCGGTCACCTTAGTAGTTTGCACCGAGTGCAATGTCTGCCAGTAAAGATGTAGTGATTAGAACCACGGGAATAAGCAAGTCAATTTTCGTTATCAGTTTGGTAATCGTTGCGGCTGTTAGTGGGGTCGCAGGCTTTTTCGTACCCGGACTTCTCAAGCAGTCATCGTCGGTGATTACGATTAATGGGGCAGGGTCCAGCTTTGTATTTCCATTGCTGTCTGCCATAGACGCGAATTACACTGCAAGTAATCCAAACGTTCAGATCAACTATCAGTCTGTTGGAAGTGGAGCAGGTATAACTGATTTCAGCACGAAGATCGTTGACTTTGGTGCCACAGACGCGCCACTGTCGGGAGGACCAATTGGTCAGAGAGCTAATATCACAAGAGATACGGGTACTCCTCTTACTATTCCCGAATCCATTGGTGCCGTTGCTGTAGCCTACAATGTCAACGGGATTAGTACGGGCCTCAAGCTCAACGCAACTGTCGCGGCTATGATCTTTCAAGGCAATATCACGCAGTGGAACGACCCGATCATTGCCAACATGAATTTGGGCGTCAATCTTCCCAGCTCCACTATAACTGTAGTCCATCGGTCAGACAGTTCCGGGACCACATTCATATTCTCAAGCTGGCTTAACTCCTCAAATTCCCATTTTCCGTGGAAATTGGGGGTAAGCAAGACGCCTAAATGGCAGTATGGCACTCAAGCCACGTACCTTTCCCTTCCACAAAATGTGGGAGTCGCCGGTGGAGTACAGCAGAATCCCAACACGATTGGGTATGTAGAACTAAACTATGTTCTTTCAACAACTCCACCAATGACCTACGCAACCGTCTTGAATGGAGACCAGAACGGTTACGTCCTTCCTTCACTGACAACGTCTACATACGCAGTCAACAACTCGACTGCGAGCCTACCAACAGGAGATGGCGATTGGTCCAAAGTCACTCTCCTAAACGCTCACGGCGGATCCTCCTATCCGATTGTAAGTTTCACCTACATTCTTGTCTTCAAAGAGCTATCAGTCGTTCCTGGCATGACGCAGGCGAAGGCCCAGGCATTCGTCAACTATCTCTGGTATGTAGTACATAACGGACAAGATCAGGCAACGAAGCTATCGTTCGTAGCTCTCCCCTCTCCAGTCAGAACCATCGATGAGGCAACGATCAGGATGATGACCTACAACAGCGTAGCCTTGCATAGCTAGTACGGCTCTGAGCGATTAAGATCATCAAACCATCACTCCTCGTCCTGTCCAACCATGAGCCTTTCGGAAGAGGCAAGGCCGCAACAAGCCAAGACCCCAGCTCGAAGGCGATTGGATGCTCTCCGCACACCGCGACGGTTTTCCGCTGACGACTTATTCGAAACCTCCTCGACAATCTTTGCCGCGATGATCATTCTCATCATCGTCGTAACTTCCGTCCTTCTCATTCGAGGCTCGATCCCAGTTCTGCAGA
Organism: Crenarchaeota archaeon 13_1_40CM_3_52_17; assembly: GCA_001918745.1. GTDB lineage: Archaea > Thermoproteota > Bathyarchaeia > 40CM-2-53-6 > 40CM-2-53-6 > 40CM-2-53-6. The sequence goes on from MNGN01000064.1 coordinate 1,484, forward strand.
GTTTCAAGACTGGTTTCTTTACTGGTACAAACTGGATTTCAGTAGCGGGGAGTGAGTCGTACGGTGTCCTCCCCTACGTTTTAGGCACGCTTGTCACTTCGGCAATCGCAGTTGCGGTCGGGGTGCCGTTGAGTCTGGGCATCGCAATTTTCCTGGCCGAGATGGCGCCTTGGTCTTTGAGGAATGCCTTGTCTCGGGTCATTGAGCTCTTGGCCGCGGTTCCTAGCATTATCTACGGTTTCTGGGGGCTTTTCGTGTTCCGCTTTTGGGTCAGAGATTACCTTGAAGCGCCAATCTCGAGCTATGTGGGCGCATTTCCGGTCTTTCAGGGGACCCCATTCGGTCTGGACATTCTCACTGCGGGTTTGATTCTTGCCATTATGATCATTCCTACAGTTTCCTCCATATCTAAGGACGTGATGATGGCTGTTCCGTCCTCTCAGAGAGAAGCAGCCTACAGCATCGGAGCAACGCGATGGGAGGTTGTCCGAACAGGGGTCCTCGGATACGCCCGTTCAGGAATCTTCGGGGCGATAATTCTGGGGTTGGGGAGAGCGGTGGGGGAGACAATGGCTGTCACGATGGTCATAGGAAACGCGTCAGGTCCTGCAGCTCTTCCCACCTCCCTATTCAAACAGGGTGCCACAATGGCCTCGGTCATCGCCAACGAGTTCAGCGAGGCAGAGCCCGGCTCTCTTCATCTTTCCGCTCTAATCGGTATTGGACTTACGCTCTTTCTGTCTGCAATCGTGATCAATGTTTTCGCGCAATTGATGGTTTGGAAAGTCTTGAAGGTTCGAGCGGGGTCCGTAGAGTAGTCTTGTCGAACCAGTCTTTTAGAAGGTTCAAGGATAAACTTGCCTATGGCCTTGGCGTTCTTTGCGTCGTACTTGCCATGTTGCCATTGGCGAGTATTCTCTTTGAAGTTGTCGGAAAAGGTCTGCCTGCGATTAGCCTCGGCTTTCTTACAAAGACAACTGGCAACATAACTGATCCAAGCAGTGGAATTGGGAACGCCATAGAAGGAACCCTGATTCTCATCGGAGTGACTAGCTTGATTGCTGTTCCTATAGGCTTGCTCGCAGGGATCTACTTGGCAGAATTTGGCGACAACAAGTTCGGCAGAACGATAAGATTCCTAAATGATGTGCTAGCTGAGTTCCCTTCCATTGTAATAGGAATCCTAGCGTTTTCTGTCGTGGTAATTGCAATTGGGCATTTCTCAGCGATAGCTGGCGCAGTGGCACTGTCAATCATAATGCTTCCAATCGTAACTCGGACTACTGAGGAGTCTATCAAACTAGTTCCGAGTTCTATTAGAGACGCCTCGATGGCACTAGGTATCAGGAGATGGAGAACCAGTCTGAGCATTGTCTTGGTCACCGCCAAGGACGGGGTGATTACGGGAATCCTCCTCTCAATTGCTAGAATCTCCGGGGAGACGGCTCCTTTACTCCTCACGGTGCTGGGAAGCGGGTTCTTCTTCTCAGGCCTGGATCAGCCAATCGATGCTCTTCCTCTGAGAATATTTACAGATTACAAGAATTCCAATTACCCATCTCCGCTCGCACAGGGTTGGGGAGCGGCCCTCGTCCTCATAATGCTGGTTCTTGGTTTGAACCTTAGCGTTAGGCTGCTAACAAGAGGCAGGTCTAGTTTTGCGAGGGCACGGGCTTGACATTGTCACTGCAAGTGGAAGAGTTGAAACCTGCAAATAGTGAAGCCCCCTCAATCAGAGGTACGTTGGAGAAGTTCAAGATCCAGACGGAGAAACTGAACGCTTGGTTTGGAAATAACCATGTACTCAAAGACCTGTCAATCAACATCAAGGAAGACGAAGTAACTGCTATAATCGGACCTTCTGGGTGTGGGAAGTCCACCTTCATACGATGCTTGAACCGCATGCACGAGCTGGTCCCTGGAGCGAGATCTTCGGGCGCAGTCTTGCTCGACAACGCTAACGTCTACGCGAGAGGAATAGACCCGGTCACGGTTCGAAGGAAAGTGGGTATGGTTTTTCAGAAGCCCAACCCATTTCCGACGATGTCAGTGTACGATAACGTTGCCGCGGGACTCAAATTGAACGGGATCAGGGACCACCAGAAGTTGGACCGGGCGGTTAAGCGGAGCCTTGAACTGGCATTTCTATGGGACGAAGTAAAAACGGAGTTGGACAAATCCGGGGCCAGCCTGTCCGGTGGGCAGCAACAGAGGCTTTGCATCGCCAGAGCACTGGCAGTCGAGCCTGAGGTCATATTGATGGATGAACCATGCTCAGCTCTGGACCCTGTAGCTACTGCCAAGATAGAGGAGTTGATCTCGAGCTTGAAGGCTCAGTACACAGTGGTCATCGTGACTCACAACATGCAACAAGCAGCCAGAGTCTCTGATAATACTGCCTTCCTCTACTTGGGTCAACTGATAGAATACGGCGAGACCACTCAGTTGTTCGAGAATCCAACAGAAGAGCTCACTGAACGCTACCTTACAGGTAAATTCGGTTAGTGGTTGATTTTTGGCAAGACTCATGGATATTGGCCTTGAACGGCTGAGGAACATGGTTCTCGACATGGCAGACTTATCCGAGAAAACAGTGTCAACTTCAATCGACGCTTATGTTCAAGGAAAAGACCTCCGCGAGAGGATATACGCTTGGTCTGAACAACTTCGCATGCTTCAAGACGAAGTCAGCGAATTGGCTGTAGAGCTAATTGCCAGGTACCAACCGGTGGCCTCAGATTTGCGATTCATCAAATCATGCATGGAAGTTGCCTATGGGTTCTCGCGGTTCGGAAGATACGCCCACGATATTTCAGATGTCCTCGGAATATTTGGCGACCTATCAAAATGCGATAAGACCACGATAGAGCAGGCGGGAGATCAAGCGAAGAACATGATCCGGGTGAGCATCAAAGCATTTACAGAACGAAACGTGGAACTCGCATCCAAACTGAAGAAGATGGATGATGTCGTCGATAACACTTACTTGGGGTTCGTCAAGAACTCGGCTTCGAACCCTTTGGGAGACTTAAAATGCACAGTCTCTGGGACATTGATCCTCCGTTATCTGGAAAGAATAGCAGACCACGCGACATATGTCGGCGAAAGCGTCCTGTATATCGTCTCCGGAGAACGAGCCGCAAGGAAGTAGGCTGCTTACGTCAATCTAGGATCCACCTAGATGCTTCAAAACCATCTAGACGCTTATTCTAAGAGTGTCAAACAGTCTACTTGGAGATAGCAACGGTCACAAGCGCAGCTCTTCATAGAGAAACGATTTGACTCAGATGCGATTCGCCCCACGCGTTGTCTCATCGGGCTCAAGGAAACTTCTCATTCCGAGAGGGAAAATATTCTTTCAATTACTCGAAGAAGAGTCGAAGAATGCATTGGCGGGAGCCGTACAATTCAGTGAGCTAATCCAGAACTTCGACCATTTGGCAGACAAAAGGGACAAAATAAAGAACATCGAACACCATAGCCGGGGCGATCATGGGAGTAGGTTCAACCCGCAGACTGTCAGCGGTGAGATGGGAAGTTGCTCGCAGAATAGTCTACGCCTGGGAGCTCACGATTCCCGCCGCCGCGGCCGCAATAGCTGGTCTATCATACGATCTTCTGAGCCTCGCGGGTCTCCGCTAGAGATACCTTGCTAACTGAGTCGAATCTAGTAGACAATGACGCCAAGGAATGGGAGAATAGACTGACTTGCATTCGAACCTGCTCGACGCACGCGCTCCCGAAAGAGCTCTATGACTCTTTGCGGAAGATCAAACAATATTGGTGGGAGCGGTTCCCGACCCAGGCGTTGTATATTCCGAGAGGTAGTAGCCGCTTATCATCGTGCAACCAGACCCTCTCGTCTTTCGGGACCCATGTCTCTGCTAAGCTTGTCAACGTTTCAAATGCGAGCGGATGCAACCGACCCTCTGAGAAGACATTGTTCGTCACGACCACCAAATATCCTCCAACCTTCATAACTCGGTAGACCTCGTCAAAGATTCGCTTTTGGGCATCCAGAAATTCCCCATAATCATTGATATTTCCAATGTCTTGCGGATCGTCACTGTAGACCGTGTCCAATCCTCTTTCCACACGTTCACGTTGCCGAAGGCTAGCGCGCTTCAACTGGTTCCAGTATGGGGGCGATGAGATGCAGAAATCGAACTCGTGAACCTCACTTCTCTCCAAGATCTTGCGCAAGCCACGAGAATCCCCTTGCAGCACAAGTTGCCGGGTCTCGTTAGCAGATGTAGCCTCCTTGAGCCTCAACCTCGCCATTGACGCATATCGGGGGTTGATCTCAACTCCGACCCCGTTACGCCCTGCGGCTCTTGCGGCGAGGAGGGTGCTTCCTGTTCCCAGGAAAGGATCTAGCACCCACATGTTCCGTTTAGTAAAGAATTCTACAAACTCTCGGACAAGAGTCTCAGGAAAACCGGCTGGATGGACCAGCTTGGTTCTATCCCTGCGCGGTGGGCTATGTTTGAACCAAGATTTTGTGAACTTGATCCAATCTTTGCCAGAGAGATGGTTCAGTCGGTTCGTTGGTTTGGGTTTCTTGCGAAGTTCGTCTTTTGGTAGCAAGAGCTTTATCGTCGATCCCCTTGTCAGAAACTAGGTTTATTAACGGGTTTCCGGCGGGGGTACTTTTCACCTGTGGTAGGTCGGACTCTAAGCCGTCCCCCGCTCCCGAGGTAGCTACTAATAATTGGTAAAGAAGCAAGACAAGGAGAAGGAACTCTCTTACGACGTATTCAAGCACGAACTTGTTCCCAAACATGTCCTCCTCAAACCTGAAGAAGCACGAGAAATCCTAGGCCGATATCACATCAAGCCCTTCCAGCTTCCGTACGTAAAATCTAGCGATCCGGCGGCGAGGACCATCGGTGCCAAGCCGGGAGACATAATCAGGGTCATTCGGAAGAGCGCTACCGCAGGTGAATCAGACTTTTACAGATATGTCGTGGAAGATTTTTGAAAATGATTTTTGGAGAAAATTGAAATGGCCGTAACAACCCAACAGCTTTGGAACCTGTCTAAGGAGTTCATCAAGGACAGCGGGCTCGTTCGTCAACACATCGATTCATACAACGACTTCGTCGAGAGAGGACTTCAAGCAATCGTAGACGAAGTCGGAGAACTGCCCATCGAAATCGGAGATTATCCACTGAGGATCAAACTAGGTAAGATAGAGATTGGAGCACCCCGAGTGATCGAAGTCGATGGCACCGAGAGATCGATCTATCCTGCCGAGGCCAGAATTCGAAATCTAACCTACGCAGCACCGCTCCACATGGAAATGATTCCTGTGATCGGCGAGAGAGAAGGTCAGCCCGAAATGGTCTACATCGGTGACCTACCAGTCATGCTCAAATCCAGAATCTGTCTCCTCTCGAAACTCTCACCCGACGATCTTGTGGGCGTCGGAGAAGATCCACTGGACCCTGGTGGATACTTCATTGTAAACGGATCAGAGCGAGTCATAGTCGCATTGGAAGATCTCGCTGCGAACCGGATTCTCGTAGACGTCGAACACACCGGCGTCAATCCAACCTACAAGGCCAAAATATTCTCCACGACCGTTGGTTTTCGAGCACGAATCGAGGTCGCCCTGAAGAGCGACGCGGGAATCTACGTAACAATGCCCGGAATTCCCAGCGACATACCTCTCATGATCCTCATGCGAGCCCTCGGGTTCGAAGAAGACGCCAAGATCGCAGAGTTCGTAAGCACCGACCCCGACATACAAGATGAACTCGAAGCCTCATATGAGAAATCGCTAGAAGCCAACAACGTTCACGATGCCCTACTGTATCTCGGCAACCGCCTGGCTCCAGGGCAGGTGGATGAATACCGATTAAAGAAAGCTGAATCTGTGTTGGATCGAAACTTTCTCCCACACCTGGGCAGAATGCCCTCCGAACGAAGGGAGAAGGGACTCTTCCTGACCGAAATTGCTGCTCGAATAATAGAAGTCAAGCTCGAACGACGCACTTCCGACGACAAGGATCACTATGCGAACAAACGACTCAAATTAGCCGGCTCCCTCTTAGCTGAACTGTTCCGGATATCCTTCCGAAATCTTACTCGGGACCTCAAGTACCAGCTTGAGAGAATAACAATCAGACGGCACATAGAATTCTCCATCGCCAACGCGATCAGGCCTGGAATAATCACAGAGAGAGTCCAGCACGCAATTGCCACCGGAAACTGGGTAAGGGGAAGAATCGGAGTAACACAACTACTAGACAGGACAAACTTCGTCAGCACTCTAAGCCATCTTAGAAGGCTGCAGTCTCCCCTCAGCCGTAGCCAGCCGAACCTCGAAGCTAGAGACCTTCACCCCACCCATTATGGAAGGCTCTGCCCCGATGAGACACCTGAAGGCTCGAACTGCGGACTCGTCAAGAACCTCGCCCTCTCCAGCAGCATATCTGTCGGAATCGAGCCCAGAGAAATGGTCGACAAGCTTCGCAGAATGGGCGTAACCCCCATTGAAGACTCTGACAAAAAACTGAGATCAATTGGTGGCAAAGTCATAGTTGACGGGATACTGGCGGGATACGCAAAAGATCCCTCAGCACTCGCCGGAGAACTCCGAGAACTCAGACGCGAAGGAAAAATGAGCTCCGAAGTCAATTTCTCATTCCATCCCCCAGAAGCAAGGGGAGGAAGAGCCGATTTACATGTGAACTGCGACGCTGGAAGAGTCCGACGTCCACTAATTGTGGTTGACAGCGGCCGACCACGACTGACCGAGGACCACCTTATCCAACTCGAACAGGGACGAATCGCCTGGCAAGACCTGATCAGATCAGGAGTCGTAGAAATGCTGGATGCAGACGAAGAAGAAAACGCCCTGATCGCCATGTACGAACACGACCTTAAGAAAGACCACACTCATTTGGAAATCGCGCCCTACGTGATGCTTGGAATAGCCGCAAGCCTCATCCCATTCCCCGAACACAACCAGTCTCCACGAAACGCCTACGAGTCAGCCATGGCGAAACAAGCCTTGGGCGTTTTCTCGACCAACTTCTTCACCAGGGTTGACTCCCGATCCCATCTCCTCCACTATGCACAGACGCCCATCGTCCAGACGAAACCGATGGAGGTCTTCAACTATCTCGAACGCCCTTCCGGACAAAACGTGGTCGTGGCAATCCTATCTTTCCAAGGCTACAACATGGAAGACGCGATCATCATTAACAAGTCCTCCGTCGACAGAGGCCTCTTTCGCTCAACCTTCTACAGAATCTACGAAGCCGAAAGCAGACAGTACCTCGGAGGACTGCGGGACAAGTTTGAGATTCCGGAAGCCGGTATCAGAGGATACCGCGGGGACCGCTACTACCGATTAATCGAAGAAGACGGAATGATCTCCCCCGAAGCAGAAGCCACAGGCAACACCGTACTTGTCGGACGAACCAGCCCGCCAAGATTCATGGAAGAATATCGCGAGTTCGAAGCCAAAGGCCCTACCAAACGAGACTCTTCAGTCACGATGAGACCCTCAGAACAGGGAACCATCGACCAAGTCTTTGTAACCGAATCTATCGAAGGAAGCAAACTTGTCAAGGTAAAGGTAAGGGACCTCCGTATTCCCGAACTAGGCGACAAGTTCGCTTCTCGTCACGGACAGAAAGGAGTCATAGGACTCCTTGTACCACAAGAAGACATGCCGTTCACAGTCGACGGAGTCGTTCCCGACGTTATCATCAACCCTCATGCGATACCGTCAAGAATGACAATCGGCCAGTTTGTAGAAACACTCGGTGGAAAACTGGCGTCCCAAATGGGAGAGATTATGGACGGAACAGCTTTCGAAAACATTGGACCCCAAGCCATCGGCGACATGTTAACCAAGCTTGGCTTCGAGAAGAGTGGACGAGAGCCCCTTTACAATGGGATTACTGGCGAACGGCTGGCCGCAGACTTGTTCATCGGCGTCGTCTACTATCAGAAACTCCATCACATGGTGGCGGACAAGATGCACGCCCGAGCCAGAGGCCAAGTCCAAATGCTCACACGTCAACCGACCGAGGGTAGAGCCAGAGGGGGAGGATTACGATTTGGAGAGATGGAGAGGGACTGCCTCATCGGACACGGAGCATCGGCCTTACTTCGCGACAGATTGCTAGAAGAATCTGACAAATACATTGCGTACGTCTGCGAGACCTGCGGCACCCTCGCCTATCATGATATCAAGCAAAACAAGTACATTTGCCGTATCGACGCTGAGAAAGCGGTGATTTCCCCTGTCGCAATATCCTACGCGTTCAAGCTCCTAGTCCAAGAGCTCATGGCTCTCGGAATCGCACCTCGACTCAACCTAGAGGAGAGAGCATAACCATGTCTCTCGCGACAATGGAAGAAGCTCACAAAGTAATCCAGAGCATCCGATTCACACTATTATCACCCTCAGAGCTTCGAAAACTATCAGCAGTGGAAGTTCAGGCAGCAGACACTTACGATGAGGATGGAGTCCCGATTGTATCCGGGTTGATGGACGGCAGACTAGGGACTCTTGAGCCGCGCCAAAAGTGCAAGACCTGCGGCAACACCGCCTCCGCCTGCCCCGGGCACTTTGGCCACATTGAATTGGCTGAACCTGTTATCCATGTTAGCTTCGCAAAGCTCACTCATCGACTCCTCTCAATTACCTGCCGAAACTGCGGCAGAATACTGCTAAGTGAAGAGAAGATCGAGAAGTTCAAAGTACGCCACGCCGATCTCAAACAACGGCTCAACACCGTCCCCGACGCCTTCCTGGACGAGATCATCAAAGACGCCAAGAAGGCCCAGCAGTGTCCTCATTGTGGGCAAAAACAGTACCCAATCGAACATGGCAAGCCCACCACCTTCCACGAGATTGTGGCCGAGGGAGGCGCGGTGCGATTAACTCCCAGTACTGTCCGAGAGAGGCTTGAGAGAATTCCTGACGATGACCTCATTCTTCTCGGAATGGATCCGAAAGCCGCTCGACCCGAGTGGGCTGTCCTTCAAGTCATGCCCGTCCCTCCCGTCTCGGTCAGACCCTCAATAACTCTAGAGTCCGGCATCAGGTCGGAGGACGATCTTACTCACAAGCTCGTCGACATCATCAGGATCAATCAGAAACTCCGCGAGGCACTTGAATCCGGAGTTCCAATCAACATCATTCAAGAACTCCACGAACTGCTCCAATACCACGTAACCACCTACTTCGACAACGAGGTCTCAGGCTTGCCCCCTGCGAGACACAGGTCGGGAAGGGCGCTGAAGACACTCGTTCAGCGATTGAAAGGAAAAGAGGGAAGATTCAGAGGCAACCTATCTGGCAAAAGAGTTGACTTCTCAGCCCGAACAGTTGTATCCCCTGATCCGAATCTGGATATTAACGAGGTCGGAGTGCCCCTCGACGTTGCAAGCCGCCTAACGATTCCCGAGAAAGCTACTGACTACAATCTCGAAGAGATGAAGCGGCTTATCAGCAACGGCCCCGACACATATCCAGGGTCACTATACATTGTCCGTCCGGACGGCCGACGGGTCCGGCTAGAATTCGTCACAGATAGAAAAGTTGTCGCTGAAGCGCTTCAGCCAGGCTTCGTCGTCGAGAGACATCTCAGAGATGGCGACATTGTGCTCTTCAACCGGCAACCGAGCCTGCACAGAATGTCCATCATGGCACACCGCGTCCGAGTCCTCCCCTACAAGACCTTCAGGCTCAACCCAACCGTTTGCCCGCCATACAACGCGGACTTTGACGGTGACGAGATGAACCTCCACGTTCCACAAGGCGAAGAAGCCAGGACCGAGGCCCGCCTCCTCATGCAGGTCCAGGACCAGATTCTCTCCCCAAGATACGGAGGGCCGATCATTGGAGCGATCCGAGACTCGCTGACCGCCGCATTCCTTCTAACGCAAAAGTCAACACTTCTGGATCGTCCGACTGTCTCGAAGCTACTTGCAGCAGCCGGCTTCGAGGGACCTATGCCAGAACCGGCGGTAGCAAAACCCGAAGAGAAATGGACAGGCAAACAGATTTTCAGTATCGTCATTCCAAAGGGCTTCAATTTCGTCTCGAAATCCAACCTTTCAAGCTACTACAAGTGCGCGGATTGCGACAAGGGAGTTCTTCACGACTGCCCATATGATGCTTTCATCGTTATCAAAGACGGTGTCCTTGAGCAGGGCGTGATCGACAAGGCGTCTATCGGGGCTGAAAAATCAGAGAGCCTCTTCCATCGTATTGTCAAGGACTATGGGGCGGAGGATGCAAGAACGTTCCTCAACGCGGTTACAAAGCTTCTCGATCGATACATGGTTCTTCGAGGCTTCACATACGCGTTCGACGAACTCGAGATTCCCGCAGCCACCAAGGAAAAGATCGCAAAGGCCATTGCCAAGGCCGAAGAGAAAGTCAACGAGTACATCGACAGCTACCGCAAAGAGACCCTGGAACGGTTGCCGGGCCAATCATTGGAAGAATCATTGGAGCTCTACATCATGAACGAGCTCTCTAGAGCGCGAGATGTAGCGGGCGAGTTCGCTGACCAGTACTTCCAGATGGACAACAGCGGCGTGATCATGAGCAGGGCGGGAGCCCGAGGGTCAACACTCAACATATCCCAGATGACCGCAAGCGTCGGCCAACAATCGATCAGGGGAAAGAGAATCCTCCGAGGATATCGCGGTAGAGCATTATCGTTCTTCAAACCCGGAGATGCAGGGGCGGCGGCTCGAGGATTCGTTTACAACTCCTACCGAGACGGGCTTGAACCCATCGAATTCTTCTTCCATGCGATGGGTGGCAGGGAAGGACTGGTGGATACGGCGGTCAGAACTCAGCAGAGCGGATACATGCAACGACGCCTAATCAACGCGCTGGAACATCTCAGAGTCGAATACGATTCGACTGTCAGAGATTCCCGGGGCAACATTATCCAGGTCCGTTACGGCGAGGATGGTGTTGACACGGCGAAGAGTGATCACGGCAAGGCTGTGAACATCGATCGGCTCATAGAACGCATTCGGCTTACAATGAAGAAGGGAACGGCGGCGACCAAGGAATACGTTGAGGACGAGGTGGATAAGGCGAACAGTACTCTCTCGCCCCTGATACTCAACAAGCTGCGCCAGAGCCTGGTAAACGCGAAACTGCCCAAGCCCGCCGTTGACGAGACAGTGTTAGAGGCAATAGAGAACTACAAACGCGCCTTGGTCGAGCCGGGCGAGGCTGCAGGAATTGTCTCCGCCCAGTCCATCGGGGAGCCTGGTACGCAAATGACGCTGCGAACCTTCCATTTTGCAGGAGTCCGAGAGCAAAACGTGACCTTGGGACTTCCAAGACTCATAGAGATCGTGGACGCACGCAAGATCCCCTCAACCCCAAACATGACGGTGTTCTTGGATGCGAAACACCGGGCGAGCAGAGAGAAGGCTCAGGAAGTAGCTACACAGCTCACCCATGCTACGCTGGGCGATATCGCCAGCACGTTCGAGTCCGATGTTACACGGATGAGGATCGATGTAAAACTGAACCCGCAAGTGATGCGGGAGAGGGAGATTACCGTCCAGGACGTGCGGGATGCTGTAAAACCGCCGAATTGCGAGGTCAAAGTCGAAGGATACCATGTAGAAATCAAGTCGAAGGAGCTTGAGATCCCCCAGTTCAGACGCCTCGCAAGCAAACTCCTGGTCCATCACGTCAAAGGTTTGCCTGCAGTCCGAAGAGCTCTCGTTATCGAGGAGAAAGGTGAATGGATAGTTAGAACGGAAGGGTCAAGCCTCGCTTTGGCCTTTGAAGTCCCGGGCGTTGACACAAGCCGGACAGTAAGTAACAACATCAACGAGACCGCTGTTGTTCTCGGAATCGAAGCAGCCCGCAATGTGATAATAAAAGAAGCGGTAGGAGTACTGGAGGAACAGGGTCTAGACGTAGACATTCGACACGTGATGCTAGTAGCCGATATGATGACCTCGTCAGGCGAGGTCCTCCAAGTTGGACGCCACGGTGTCAGCGGAGAGAAAGCGAGCACCCTTGCCAAGGCAGCCTTCGAGATCACAATTCCCACCATCGTAGATGCTGCCGTGAAGGGCATCGTAGACACTCTAAGGGGCGTTGCGGAGAACGTGATCGTCGGTCAACAAGTACCCATGGGCACAGGTCTCATAGAAGTCTCAATGTCCATGTCACGGAAAGGGAGCAAGTAGAACCAGTTGGACGTGAACAAACAGATCCGCATGGCCGTCAAGACCGGCAAGGTCGAGTTCGGAAGCAAGAACGCGCTCTCCAGCGCGTCCCTCGGGAGAGCTAAACTCCTAATCCTCGCAAGCAACTGCCCAACAGATTTTCGCGAGAACATCGTCTACGACGCGGAACAGTCAGAGGTTCCAGTCTACGTCTTCCAGGGCAGCAGCCTCGACCTCGGCGCGCTCTGCGAAAAACCCTTCCCAGTCGCATCAATGGTTGTTAAAGAACCCGGTGATTCAGAGGTCTTGAAGCTGGCTGAGAAGAATAATGAGTAATATTGCTTATCTTGCTGGGGTTTTGAAGGGAGATGGTTATCTCTATAGAGGACAGACTGGAAGGCCACGCTTTCAAGTCGAAACGATGTCCGCGAATTTCGCGGAGAAAATTGCGGGAGCGCTCAGAGCAATGGGGTACGTCCCTCGGATTGCGAGATATAGACACAGCCGGAAAAGCATGAGACTGCAACTAAATGTGCATCGTTTAATCCGTGAGTGGAACCGCTCACTCGGGAATGTAAGGAATGTTTTTCATCATTTCATTTGGAGGATTTAGAGCAAGTGATGCTTCAGCCCAAGATCAAGCTGACCAGTGAAGAAATGAAGTACATGGCTCTCTTCGAGAGCACTACAGGCGCCACCGTCCAAGACTGCCTGATCGACGAGAAGCTGGGACGCATCATCTTCGTAGCAAAGCCCGGCGACATGGGACTCGCAATCGGAAAAGGCGGCAAGAACATCAACCAGCTGCGCAGGATGACAAGCCGACAGATCGAGGTTGTAGAGCACGCGGACACCCCGGAAGGCTTGATCCGGAACAGCCTCTCGCCGGCAAGGATCAAGGAGATCCGGGTAACGGAGAGGCCGGACAAGAAGATCGTGGTTGTTGAGGTTGACGCTCAGGATAAGGCGATAGCGATCGGAAAGAATGGTCGGACGATTGACAAGACACGCTTGCTTGTGAAGAGATACTTCGACATCGACCACGTAGTCGTCCAGTAGGCCAAGATTCTAACCGTCTTCGACAGAAGCAATCCAAGATACTCTCCCCCCAACCACTCTTGCGTCGCGAGATGCGCTGTGCAATGCCCCCCTTTTTCTAGAGAAAATTTTCTGTCTGTCATCGATAATCGGCGAGTCTCGCGGTTCAGGGCGGGATCCGGGCTTGGATGAAAAGGAGAACGACGGGAAATCTAGATCTACGAACGGTTTTAGGGCGAGAACAGGGTCATGTGCCAGATTCGAGATCAGGGCTGATTTCGGGGCGATTTCTTTCCGAGCTGGTTGGCGTCAATCTAAAAAGCAACCCAGCGAGCCTGTTGGTTTATCAGTATACGGTGGATGGATGGCTAAGGCGTCTAGGGGGCTGTTCGCAGCCCAGAAGCTCCGGAAGAGGCGTAAGGAGTTCAGGTGGGCCTATGCACCCTACAAGCGACGAATGCTCGGCTTGGATTACAAATCCGACCCTCTCCAGGGAGCGCCGCAAGGAAAGGCCATTGTCCTAGAGAAGGTTGGGGTGGAATGCCGCCAGCCCAACAGCGCAGTGCGGAAATGTGTCGCCCCCGGGACAAATGTACTCTTGGCAGATGGAAACTCATCCCCAATTGAGAAGCTTGAGCAGCGCTGGCGAATTAGTGAAATTGCAACGTTTGATCCGCAGACGAGAGCTGTAGAAGGGTCGCCAATCGTAGATTTCTTCTCTCTCACCCAGTCGGAAGCCAGACAAATCGGAGCTCTAGAAGTTGTCACAGAAGAGACTGGACGCAGGATCGTCTGTAGTGCCGATCATCCCTTCTACACCTCGAACGGAATCGTTGACGCCCGAAGACTAGAGTTGGGAGACAAGGTCATAGTAATGCCCGTTCCGGGTGTCGAGAAGCAGCCATCGCGCGAACGTGTCCTCAACGACGAAGATGTCCTGAAAAACATTCCTCCTTCTTCAAGATCTAACCGTATCATTTCGGAACTCTATTCCAAAAGTCTCCTTCCATTAGCTTACGACAACGGGAAGATTGCTCAACTCGCACGAATTGTCGGCCACGTTTTCGGTGACGGAACGCTCAGCTATTCGAAAAGTGGGAATGGATGGACCGGAAAATTCGTCGCATCAGGTAATCCAGAAGAATTGGAAACCCTTGGCGCAGACCTGAGTTCACTCGGATTTCACTCAAGCCCTGTTTACGAGGGAGAATCTACGAGCATAATCAACCTACACAGTGGCACCCAGCAAGTAATCTCTGGACACTATCACATCTTGGCTTCCACCTCAATCGTCCTGTTTACTCTGTTGAAATCACTTGGGGCACCGGTGGGTCGAAAATCTGATCTTACGTACATTGTCCCGCAGTGGATAATGAAAGCGCCTTTATGGGTCAAGAGAGAATTCCTGGCGTCTTTCTTTGGAAGCGAGCTGGAGAAACCTCGAGCCCGCGGAAGGAATGGAACCACTTTTCAAAGTCCGAGTTTCACCATCTGCAAGTCGGAGGACAACATTGAGAGCGGCAAGAGACTCATTAACACAATACGGTCGCTTCTCAAGGAATTCGGCGTTGAATCCTCCGAAGCTTCGATGAAACCTTCCGTCATCCGACGCAACAACGTGAAATCGTTCCGACTCACAACATACGTCGATTCAGGCTTCGAGAATCTTCTCTCGCTCTTTGGAAAGATAGGCTACAGGTATCAGAAGACCAGAGAAACTTTCTCCCGATATGCCTACGAATACCTTCTAATGAGAAAGCGTCGAATAGAACGCGCCAAGGAAGCGTACAGTCGTACCCTCGAGCTGAGGGCCAAAGGTCTCACCATCAAGCAGGTTTCTGAAAGGCTACGAGATGAAGGATACGATTTTGGGAGAGGCGTTGTCAATTCCTGGGCCTCGGTTGGAGTCAAAAGAACCGAAAGGCTGGGCTCCACAGCTCGTATCGGTCCTCCCTTCGCGGAGTTCGTCCGGCAACAGTCAGACTTGAACGACGGTCTCGTATGGGAAACTATTGCAGAGGTCAAGCGGTCCAACGAAAATCGATTATTGGACCTTACAACCGCCAGTAACAATCACAACTTCTTCGCCAACGGCTTCCTCACCTCCAACTGTGTGAGGGCTCAGATCATAAAGAACGGAAAAACCGTAACGGCCTTTCTTCCTGGCGATGGAGCGTTGAACTTCATAGACGAACATGACGAGGTTGAGATTGAGGGCATTGGTGGTGCCGAGGGTAAGGCGTACGGTGACTTACCAGGAACACGATATCGCGTCTTCACTGTTAACGGTGTCAGCCTTGATGCCCTATTGAAGGGGAAGAAAGAGAAGCCTCGACGTTAGTCCATTCGTAAAAGAAAGAGTATTGGTAATTTCTCTTCGGGTGGGACTCGTCCCTGCAGGTTCGGTAACAGTTTACTTATCTTTTTGAGTAGGAAATGTCCAAACGGCTTTAGTAACCATCGCTAATAGCTGAGAAACCCGGAGAGATGAAAAATGGCACTAGTATGGGGCGCAGTATGCACCGACTGCCAAATACTGGCAGTAGAAAACTGTCCCCACTGCAGTCGAGACCTGTGCGAAAAGCACAGCACGCAGCACGAATGCGACCGGCTCAAAGCCCGAAGCTTCGATGTCGCGGGCTGACATAATCCGACCTCGTGAGCTCGAACAAAACTTCTACGGCCGAAGATTAGCCCGCTATAAACTCAATGAGTTGCTGTCGCTACCGCCGTCTGACTAGACGAGCTGTACTTCTTCCTGAAATCCTTCAACCCCATCTCTTCTCCGAGCACCACAACTTGACTCTCTGATCTTCGCTGATAGAAAGGAAGCTTGACAACTTCGGCCTGGACCCGACGATCACGGATTCCGACAGCAAATCTCTCTCCGATCGCTGCTAACGACGGGGGGACGTAGCCCATTCCAATCCCAAGACTGAGTGTGGGAGAAAATGTGCCGCTCGACACCTTCCCAACTACATCAGTGTCCAAGAAAATGTCTTGGCCTTGTCGGGGAATTCCCTTCTCCGTCATCTTGAAACCAACTCTAACTCGGGTGGGTCCTTTTTCCTTCAAACGCGTGATTGAATTCTTGCCTACAAAATTCGGCTTCTCCAAGCGAACAACCCAGTTGAGCCTTGCCTCGACTGGGGAAGTGTTCTCGTCAATATCATTTCCATAGAGACACATTCCCGCTTCAAGTCTCAGAACGTCTCTTGCACCCAAGCCGACCGGTGAAATCCCGACTTCTCTGCCACCTGACAGCAGTTTCTCCCAGACCTTCACCGCACTTGATGGTTCCTTCACGCTGCAATTCCACACGTAGATCTCGAAACCATCCTCACCGGTGTATCCGCTACGCGTCAGGAGGCACGGAATCCCCGCGACCTTCGCATCCTTCGTCCCGTATTTTTCCACCTCGTCAAGCTTGACACCGGACACGTTCCAGAGGATCGTATTCGCCCGAGGACCCTGAACTGCGAACATTGCAACATCATCAGAAACATCGGAAACGGTCACATTGGTTCGGGTCTTGTTTTTGAGAAGCCAGTTCCAGTTCTTGTCACGGTTCCCGGCATTGTAAACAACAAGATATCGCAGATTACCGATTCTGAAGATAGTCAGATCGTCCATAATTCCTCCCTTAGGATTGCAGAAGAGAGAATACAGCCCTCTTCCAACGGCAAGCTTGGACACGTCGTTCGTGGTGAGATCGTTGAGGAATGACTCGGCGCCCTTTCCTTCTGCTAGAACGCGTCCCATGTGGGAGACATCGAATATTCCACAGTTGTTTCTGACGCTGCGGCATTCCGGGATTATGCCTTCGAACCAGACGGGAAGGTCAAAGCCCGCATATTCGACGATGTTACCGTGTTTTCTATGGTACTCGTAGACGTGAGTTCTTCTTGCCAAGGTTGCCTTCTCGTAATCCGCTGTAGTTGAGCGGTGGTAGAAAAGAGAATGCGAGGCAACTATGGACCGGGAACAGGGGTCTCCGGAATAATCTTCAGGTTTTCAGTGTCAAACCCCAGCTTCTTACCGCACTTCGGACAGTAGCCGCCGTTGCGCTGAATGATCTCGCCAGGGGTCTCGAGTTCAAGCCCGGTGTAGAGGAGTTCGCCGCACTTGGAGCATAAGATTCTCTGCGGACACAAATTGGTGCGGAAGCCTCGTGAGGTCTCATGACCAAACGCGCTATAAAAACGGTTTCAGAGACTCGCATGAATTTGGGAAAGCAGGGCTTATAATCGGGGGATGGCCTTTGACCCACTTAACAACGTGGACCAGCGATGGGTTTCAGAACAGGACTCTTCAAACTGAAGAGATCCCTCAACAACCTAGCATTTCGAATGAGTTTCGTTAAACTCGCACCCGGATCGAGCAGACCACTGTTGCCCGTAGCCTCCTTCCTGATCCTCGCCTTCACCGTCTTCGTCCTCGCAGGCGGACTGTTCATCTTGGTGGGTGCTGGTACCTCAGTGAGTCTCTTGAACGTCCAGCAAGGTCTCGGCTTCGTCTATCCCCACGACATCAACAACCAGACTCCCGCCGAAGGAGTGTTCGTGGCCCTGCTCTATGCGCTGGGAATCGTAGGATTGTACATGATGTTCACGAGCACCCGGAACGCCTATCGGCCCAACCGAGCATACGGCTTTCTGGGATTCGGCATGCTGCTGAGCTTCGTCTTCATGGCCACGGCATACTTTGTGCTATACCAGAAACTGATGTAGTCTCCCCGCGGACCCGCGGATTGTTTCCTGGTCTGCACGAACTATCAGAATTTACTGTAGGCAATGTTGCCTGTTTGGATGAGAGCGAGGTTGAGCCTTAGAACGTTGACGTACGGTGCACCGAAGATCCAGAACGTGCCTTCCTTGTTCTGGTCGACGATTTGTTGAACCATATCCACTGAAATGCCTGTGGCAGAGCTAATCCTCGGGATCTGAGAATAAGCATCCTGGACTGTGATGTCGGGGTCAACCCCGGAAGCAGAATCGTTTCGAGGATGGAAAAAGATAGGGAGGCTGAAATTCTGCGCAATAAGACTCGAGCCCACAGGCTTACCGTGAAGCTGAACTAAGCTTCCATTTGCTTGAGATGGAAAGACTAGCTGGGCTAAGCCCGTTATGACGAGGGGAAATATCAGCCCACACAATATCAGGGACACTACTGCCAATCTTATCGCGGGGCCATAGTTTTGTCCGAGTTTTTGCTTGATTTCCGTCATGGTTTTGTTTTCCTAGAGCAACGATATTCCGAGGTCTATCAGCTTGATTCCCACAAATGGAATGATAACTCCGCCAACTCCATAGATCACTGTGTTCTTCAGGAAGAGTGTCATGGTTCCTGAAGGTTTGAACGTGACCCCTCTCATCGCTAACGGAATCAGAAGGGGGATGATAATGGCGTTGAAGATGAGGGCGGAGAGAACGGCAGTGTTCAGGCCGAGCCCGAGAACGTTCAACGCCTTCAGCTCTGGGATGGTTGATGCAAACAAGACTGGCATGATCGCGAAATATTTCGCTACATCGTTCGCGATGCTGAATGTAGTCACGGCGCCTCGGGTCATAAGCAATTGTTTTCCGAGCATCACTACCTCGATGATTTTGGCCGGGTTTGACTCGAGGTCGACCATATTGGCAGCTTCCTTCGCTGCTTGGGTCCCAGAGTTCATGGCCAGACCCACGTCGGCCATCGCTAGGGCAGGGGCGTCATTGGTCCCGTCTCCTATCATCGCAACAATTCTCGTCTCGCCTTGTTCCCGCTTGACGATGTGATACTTGTCCTCAGGTTTCGCCTCCGGTTGGTACTCGTCAATTCCCACCTCCGCCGCTATGCTCTTGGCGGTGAGCGGTTGATCGCCAGTTATCATAACCGGCCTAATGCCCATCACCTTGACCGCCATGATCTTCTCCCTGATATCGGGTTTGAGAACGTCTCTCAGCCTTGCGATTCCGATCGCCTCTCGATTTCTCGAAAGCGCCATAGCTGTGTCTCCAGCTGCAGATATGTTCTGAACGATCCTGTCATAGTCTGTGGGAACAGATTTGACAATTTTCTTGATGGCATCTGGGGCGCCTTTGATAATTTCTGTCTCATCGGATCCGATCGGGACGCCGCCCTCCACATGGGGTTCGAATTTTCTCCTCAGCCTTCCTCTCTCTCGGCCAGTCCCTCCGCTCTTTGGAAGCATGAATCCAGTCCCCCCAGCCAGTTTGACACCGCTAGTGCGGGTGCTGGCGCTGAACTCGTAGACCTCCGAGGCGTCTAGAGAGTTCATCTCTTTTGGAACAAACCCATTCTCGTAAGCTAGCCTGATCATGCTTCTACCCTCGGGAGTATCATCATGCCACGAAGCTAGGAACGCGGCCTCGCCCACGTCCTTCTCGGTGAAGCCGGGGAATGGTAGAAACTCGACTGCCTGCCTATTACCGACTGTGATGGTCCCGGTTTTGTCGAGAAGAATTACATCGGTATCTCCCGCGGTTTCAACTGCCCGACCGGATTTTGCGACTATCTTTTCCTTGTAGAGCCTGGAAATGCCGGATAGTCCGATCGAGGGTAGAAGTGCTCCTATCGTCGTAGGCAAGAGGCAGACGTAGAGCGCTATCAGGACCGAAAGGTCCGCTGCGAGACTTAGAACCAGAGATACGCCCAGCAGAGCCCCGATAAGGATGGTGAAAATCGCCGTGAGTCCTATCAGGACAATTGTTACGGCCTGCTCGTTCGGCGTCTTCGGCCTCTTGGAGGACTCCACCATTCTAATCATCTGATTGATGAAAGTCTCATCAGGGTTGACAGTGACCCTCGCCGTAAGAGTGTCACTGAGAACCTGCGAGCCCCCGATCACATCATCTCCCGGCGCCTTTCGAACCGCAGTTGACTCTCCTGTCAGGAGAGACTCGTCAACCATCGCGATTCCCTCTAGGACCGTTGCGTCAATGGGAACCGTGTCACCCTTCTCAAGAAGAATCATGTCGCCCTTACGAAGCTCTCTCGAGGGAGTCGGAACGATTCGTCTAGAATCTTCTTCGATGAGAATCTTCTTGCTGGATACCTCCATCTCGAGTCTACGAAGGCTGTTTGCAGTGTTCTTCGCCTGACTCTCTGCGAGCGCGTCAGATAGAGTGCTGAACCACACTGTAATCAGGAGAATCAACGCGACCTCCACGTAGAATGACTGGAGGGACGGGCTTGCAACTCTGGGAAACCCTTCGGGGTATGTTGCCATAGCTGCTACGATGAAGAATGTGATCTCCACGATCAACATTACCGGGTTAGCGACTAGTCTAAGCGGATTCAGTCGAACCAGCGAATCGACAAACACCTTCCTCGAAACCAGTGCTGGTCGCCGGACAAACAACATCCTGCTGAATCTAGTTGCCATGATTCTTCCCCTAGAATCCGTTTACACGTCCTTGGAAGAACTCTCGAATCGGGCCTATCGCGAGAAATGGGAAGAAAGTGAGAAGGACGAGGACAAGTATGCTTCCGACAATAACGATTGAGAAGAGGAAACTGTCCGTCCTTACGCCGACATCTGTTGTGAGTCTCTTTCTATTGATCATAGATCCTCCCAAGGCAAGCAATAGACCGATGGGTACGAAGCGCCCCAACAACATGACAATCCCTGTTGAGATGTTGAAGAATGGAGTGTTTGCGGATGCTCCGAGAAAATCGCTTCCATTGTTTGCCGCTGCTGTAGTAAACTCGTAGAAGATCCGGGTGAAGCCTATCGAGTTAGTCCCAACGCCGATTGCGCTTGCTGCCCCAGTTGAAAAGGCGAGGACTGTTGGTATGAGGATGATGAGTGGGTGGACGAGAAACGCGATCATCACCAGTTTAACGTCCCTTGGAGTTATTTTCATTCCCAAGTACTCTGGGGTTCGGCCGGACATGAGGCCGACGATGAAGACAGTGAGGACGATGAACATGACCATGTACATCAGCCCTACTCCCTTCCCACCAGGGGTTGCCTGGATCAGCATTCCATTGAATGAGGAAAGTACGACCAGCGGGTTCATGCTGGATAGGGATGCGTTAACTGAGCCCGTGGTCACTGCCGTCGTGACAACGGTCCAGAAAACTGAGAAGAAGCCTCCAAAACGGACCTCCATGCCCGGACCCACAACTGAGAAGCTGGGGGTGAAGGCAATTAAGAGATCTAGTGCAAAGAGCGCATAGGCGCCCCAAAGAATCGGACGGCTTTCCCGTTTCTTACCAATCAATTGGCCGAATACAAAACAGAGTGATGTGGGAATCAGTAGCATGAGGAAGATCTGGAAGATGTCAGATGGAGGATTCGGGTTTTGGAATGGATAAGCTGAGTTCGCGCCAAAGTAACCTCCCCCATTTGTGCCCAGCTGCATGATACCGACAAGCGAAGCGACTGGGCCCACCAAGATTGCTTGGGTAGCTCTCGTCGTCGCACCCTCCACTGTCGTGACAACTTGGTATCCGGTCAGAGTCTGAGGAACTCCCAGGCCGACGAATACTAAGGATGCCACGAAGCACAAAGGAAGCAGTATTCTTGTGAGAGACCTTGTAAAATCGACATAAAAATTACCCATGCCCTTCGAGTGGGCAATGAACCCTCGAATCATCGCGATAGCCACGGATATTCCCGTAGCTGCACTGGTGAACTGCAGGAACTGGACGGCCATCATCTGACTAAGATAGGAAAGACCAGGAACTCCAGTTAGATTACTACAATTCGGGAGTTGAATGCAGTTTCCCTCTCCATTGTAGTGTTGTAAGTTGGTGTTGGTTGCGAAGCTGACAACCTGCATGAATGCAAGGTCCCATGAGAGACCGGGAAACCCTTGAGGGTTCAAGGGAAGAACGCCTTGAAGTGAGAATATTGTGAACGCGATTGCCATCTGGAAAATATTGACAATGACAGCGGCGAGAAAGTATTCTTTCCAGCTCATACCGCGAGCCGGATCAACGCCCACGAGTCGATAGATTCCTCGTTCGACAGGGTTGAGTATCTTGTCGAGGCGACTAGGTGCTAGCGTGAATACTCTAGTAATGTGCGGGGAGAGGAGACGCGCCGATAAGATGGCTATGGCCAGAATTGTGATGAGTATGAATAAATTGCTCGGGTCGATCAGCCGCTAACCGCCTCCATGGCACGGCCTCAGAGCTCACTGGGAGGTTAATCTATTTCCGGTGACTGAAGGAAGCTGTTACAGCCGATGTCGTATTCAAGATATCGCCGTTGGACCCGGAGCCCTTGTGCGTTTTTAGAACAATCGAGCTGACAGTGCTCTTGACGCCCTTGACCTTCATTATCTTGTTCTTGAGCACATCTCGAAACTCCTCAATGTCTGAGGCTGAGACAACAGTGACAATGTCAAACTCGCCGGTGACCTCGTAGAGGTCGACTACCTTGTCGAGGCGGGATAGAGCCTGGACTACATCGTCCATGTACGGCGATTCCACGAAGATGCTAACGAATGCGATGAGCGAGGCCATGTTGATTCGACCGGCTTCGCACCCGCGGCTGCGGCGGTAATTTATGCATTTCTTACAAGAAAGCTAGCCATTCTCAGCTTACTCAAAATATCCCTCGCCCGACCTGCCCAAGATTCACAATCGAATACTCACGATAAACCCCGGTACTAGACTGGACGCATGTGTTGTAACCTGACCTTCAGTAGTCCCTATCGAGTTTTTCAACCAATCGGCGCGGATGTTGTAACAACTGAAATCCTTCGGTCTGGGTTACAACGAGTTTATGCCCGGACGGGTTCTCAACGAAACAAATGAGCAGGAGCCTAGCTCTAGTCATGGGTTCGTCCATTTCACCTAATGCTCAGGACGACTTCCGAACAAGCTGGAAGACTAGCAGGACCAACTCAAAGTTGGCGCAAGAGAAGACTTTCTCGTCGATGTTGCAGCTTAGTATTGGCGAGGGAGTGAGAGCGGCCCTGGGCCAGGCAATCCTCGGAGTTCTAAACGGCCAAGGCTTATTCAATGAAGCAACCGCTCCAAAGGAGTTCCATAGGAAGCTACAAACAGTATTCGGCAACGGGGCAACGGTACTCGAGAAAGTCATCGTCAAAGATCTCTTTCGGAAGCTGAATATTCCATACAATTCTCAAGAACACTTCGACTATGGCGAGGCCCTTGAGAGGGCAAAAGATGCCTGCGCAGTAGAGGTACCAACAAAATGAGCGCCGCACAGATGCTTGAAACGCTCCTCGCCTCAGAGATCACGGGAGACCTGCTGGTATTGTTCCACCGCAATCCTGGGCTCATCGACACACTCGACAGCGTAGCACGCCGCATTGGAAGAACCGGGAATGCGATCGAAGAAGATGTCCGGAGTCTTGTGAATCTGGGTATCTTGAAGACAAGGAGAATTGGTCGTTCGGAAGTCTTACTCTTGGACCGTGCCAGGGACAGGGAAGTCTTGGACGCTGTCGCGAAACATCTAAGGAATCTGGAAGGAGTCGAGAAAATTGACAACGTTAAGTTCTAGGACACGAGTCTCCGGATGTCTTCCGCGGGGCCATAAAGAACGAAAGTGAGGCGATAGCGAGAATGCTAGATCCTATCGTCTTACCAACGCTCTATTTCATCGCAGTCTTGGAACTCATCTTCCAAGCGGGCGTCGTATTCTACGCCTACAAAGTGACGAGGATAACGGGCTCGTTCCGTGCCTGGACCTTGATAATCGCGGCGTTTTCGTTGCTGACGATTCAAAGCGTCGTCGGGTTGGCTCTGACACTTTCACTTCCAGCCGACCAGATAGCTAGTCTGATAAGCTCGGTTGGAGAGACTACTGCTATCCTCAGCTCGATGGTCACAGCGATAGCGGGAGCGCTTCTGTTCCTCGGCGTCTTTGGGCTCGCCAAACGATTCGAAAGCCAGGCAAAACCGCAGCCTGAGCACGGGAAGAAAACCCCCGTCTGAGGCCGACAAATTCTTCGAATTATTCGTGGGAGGCTGCCAAGGAAACAAATGTGCTACTTGAATATGAGCACGCATAATAGCTCAGGAAATGCTAGAGGTTACTGGGCCTACGAGAGAACTTCTCGAGACAAGTTTGGATCGCGCTTGGAGTTTTCCTAGCCTGTCGGTCAAACCTTATTCCGGCCCTTGCTCGAGAGATTCACAATCTCGGCCAGATTTCTACCTCTCGCTTCAGCAAGGGAAACTTCATTCGTTTCGACTAATCTAGCGATTACCAACTTTTCGACTACTCTCGCTCCGTATCCGAGCAGTGCGCGAAGTGCTTGGAGGAATTCGTCCATTCTCTCGGGTGCTTCTTCCAAAGAAATGGAATATCTCTTACGAAGATACAGGAGAACAGAGTCCCTCGTACTAGTCCCGAGTGCACTGAGAGCGGCATCGATGGATTCTATCAGCGGTCGGTCCAACGACGTGCCGACTATTGCGGCCAAGTTACGAGACCTGAATCAGTTCGATCTGGGCATGTGCTCCCTTGTCGGGGAGAGAGACTCCGTAATAGTCCGTCCTCGGTTTCACTCCCAAGAGACAGAGAACGCCGTCATACTGGACGAGTCTCAAATGAACGTCTGAGGCACTGGCAAGCTCTCTCAAGGTACTAGAGAATGGCCGAGCTATTGAGATCATGATGTCACCAGCGTTTCGCACCTTGGCGATGGTCTCGATGATCAGACCCTGCATTGCGGGGAGATCCTTGGCGTATTTCGCCTCTAGCGCATCGAAGCCGATTATGCTTAACAGACGGTTCTCCGGTTTCCGCAGCTTCCTAGCTGTCTTCCAGAACATGTCAAAGGGCTGGAGGACCGTCGCACCCCCAAGGTCCACGGTGTTCGGACCACCCTTGCCCGTAATGTCGAAGATTTGAACTGACGCAAGCCCATCTGGAATGGATTTTCTGAGGGATTCCTGCAATTCCTCGGGATACATTCCATTGACTGGGATACAAATGACTTGGTCACCGGACTTGACAGTGTTTGATATTATCGGCGAGAGAAAACTCATAAGTGAAGGTGATGAGACGTCTTCCCCGACCTCCAGGAGAATGTGGCTTCCCCTTCTAAGTCCGCCCCCGAGAACCGTGTCTAGACTCTTGATTCCAGTGGAAGAGTGTGATGCGGTATTCTTGATGACTGGATAAGAATGCCCATTGTTAGCATGTGAGGAGTCGAAAGGGCTTAGCATTCGAAACCCCCCATCGAGGGTGAACATGTGCTCCCTTCTCCCTATTTTGGTTCCCCGCAACTTGTGAATGATCAGATTTCTAATAACCCGCCCGTCGATCTCCTTCTGGGTGAACTTGAGGACTCCATCGGCAACGAACTCTTCTATCCCGAGCCCAAGCCTCGAAGTCCCCATTGGGACTTCTGAGATGAGGAGAGTGGTGCACTCAGCTTGCCTGATTATCTTGCCGAGAATCGTGTGAAGGATTGACCTCGCTTCTATCAGTTGAGGGACCGCTTGAGCCATTGCGGAAAAGGAGTCGATCACAAGCCTCGATGCTTTGAAGTCAAGGACCGCGTCAACTATGGATTGGGTCACAGCGGGAATGCCTTCGTTCTTGACAGTTAGAAGGTCCATGTAGAGGAACATGCCAGCTTCATCTGCCTTTGCAAAGTCCAAACCGTTCCGTGCGGTTTCCGAGAAAAACGCGTCACGACCCTCAGCGAAGGATACATAGATTCCCCTGTCTCCCTTGATGACACCCTCGTACAGGAATCTCGCGCTGAATGCCGTCTTACCCGACCCAGGAGTTCCTGCCACGAGAAATAGACCGGCTTTGGGCAGTCCACCCTCTATAACTTCGTCCAGTTCAGGGATGCCTGTGGGGACCCGTTGGAACAATCTTACAATCACGTGTCAGGTCTGCTGGGAAATCACGAAAGTTAAGGCTCGTGATACTTCTGATGAGGATCCTGAGTAAGCTCACGGATGACTATTGAGATTGTGTGTGACTTGAGTTCGCGCCTCAGTCTAAAAGTGATAGTTGCGCCCCTTGCTTATGCTTTTTTCCATCTTTCTTCCGGTCGAACTGTGAGTCTGCATATTCTGATAAACAAGCCTGATTGACGAATACGAACGGAAGCAGTCGTCTCAATGGAAGTTCACAAGACTATACTGGATGTCATTGGAAACACGCCTCTCGTTCAGCTAAACAAAGTCTCGCAAGGTCTCAAACCCACTATTCTTGCGAAGCTGGAACACCTCAACCCAGGTGGAAGTGTTAAGGATCGAATAGGAATCGCAATGGTCGAACAAGCCGAGCAGAGAGGGCTCCTGAAGCCCGGTGGTACGATCATAGAGCCCACATCAGGAAATACCGGAGTAGGATTGGCAATGGTTGCCTCCGTGAAGGGCTACAAGATGATCTTCGTCATGCCCGACAAGATGAGCGAGGAAAAGAGGAGCATCCTACGGGCATACGGAGCAAAAGTGGTGATAACTCCTACAAACGTTTCCCCAGAATCCGCTGAACATTACACCAAAGTCGCGGAGAGACTGTCGAGAGAGACTCCGCACTCCTACATGCCCAACCAGTATGAGAACCGAGCCAATCCCGACGCTCATTACCGAGCAACAGGACCCGAGATTTGGCGTCAGACCAACGGAAAAGTAGACGTTCTTGTCTGCGGCATGGGAACCGGAGGGACCATCACGGGAATAGGCCGATTTCTAAAAGAGAAGAAGAAAAACTTGAAGGTTGTCGGTGCCGATCCGGAGGGGTCAATTTTCTACCCGCGTTACCACCGACGCAAAGAAGAGCCCCATCAATACAAGGTGGAAGGGATAGGAGAAGATTTCATGCCTGGGACAATGGATTTGTCGATTGTAGATGATGTCATCCAGGTCTCTGACGGGGACGCGTTTCGCATGGCCAGACGACTGGCACAAGAAGAAGGAATACTGGTTGGAGGGTCAGGGGGCACAGCAGTCCACGCTGCAGTGAAGGTCGCAGAGCATCTGCCAGAGGAGAAGACGATTGTAACATTGCTTCCTGATACCGGAAGGAACTACCTCAGCAAATTATTCTCTGACCAATGGATGAAAGAACAAGGCTTCCTGTAGCTTCAGACGAGGAGCTTGAGTTGAGGGATAGGGACGTGATGAATCTCTTGGACCAGCTCGAATTGTACACTTTGCGAGTTGGAAAGGGAACAGCGAACCAGAAAGACTACTGGCTATTCGTTCACAAGAGTATGAAGAGCGGCCTGCTAATGACGAAGGCTATGGAAAAATATCTGAACTACAAACTCCAAGGCCTGGGCGCAAAACCCCAAGACTAGACTAACAGCTTCAATCGCTAGGTCAGTCACTTACGATCCGGCCTGATTTGAGGAAGATTTTGGACGGGGCCTCGCTAACGATGTCGAGGTTGTGTGTGGCAATCACACATGTGGCCCCTTCCCCCTGAACCATGTCGGCGACCAGTCGCATGAGTTGTTGAGAATTCTCTTGGTCAAGGTTTCCAGTAGGTTCATCCATCAAGACCAGTTCCGGCCTGTTAGCAACTGCCCTTGCCACCGCTACTCGTTGCTGTTCCCCAGCACTCAGCTGGGAAGGCCGGCGCCGTTCTTTACCTGTAATTCCTACACGGCGGAGCAGCTCTTCAGCGCGATCTTTCCTCTCTGCATCTGGCTTTCCTTCGAACATCATCGTGAGCATGACATTCTCTAGAACGGTAAGTTCATCGACAAGGTTGTAGTTCTGAAAAACGAAGCCGAAGGAATTCCTCCTGAGCTTAGATAGTCTTCGCTCGCTCATGATCGAGACTTCGATCCCCTCGAAGTAGATCCTGCCTGATGTCGGCTTGTCGAGTCCGCCTAGAAGGAAGAGTAGTGTTGTCTTGCCTGAGCCTGACGGCCCGTGAACAGCGAGGAGCTTTCGCCTGGCGATCTGAAGGCTTACATTGTCTAAGGCGATTGTTTTCTTAGGACCGTTGCCGTAGGCTTTGCTGAGGCCCTCCGTTCTTAGAATGACATTGTCATCCAAACCGGAAGACCTCCTGTGGCCGAACTCTTGCGATTCTGAGCGCCGGATAGATTGCCGCGGCTAATGAGACTGAGATCGCTAGAATGGTGGCATAGATGAAAGTCGACGGCACCAATATAATGGCGACATTGATTGTTTCTGCTACAGGTACTGATACTAGATTGAGTACGACGTAGGAGATTCCCAGACCAAGCAGCGTTGCAAGAATCCCGATCAAGAGGGACTCGTACAAGACGAGCCTGATGATCTGGCTGGATGAAGCTCCTGTGGCTTTGAAGATGGCGAAGGTTCGCATTCTCTCCCGGAGGTTGTTGAGGTTCGAATTCATTATCCCTAGAACAGCGCTGAGAGATACGATGATTGTTATGTCGGTCGCAATCGCTTCGAGGGAAGCGAAGATAGGTGAGATCTTGGAGGGTGCTTCGCTGGTCCGGAACGCATCTGTGGTTGGCAAGAGAGTTCGGATCTGCCCGATTATTGTGTCAACGTTTCGCGGGTCCTGAGTTGTAACCACAATCATAGACGTTTGGTTGACCCACCCGATCAACTGCTGAGCAACGGAATGTGGGATGATGAGTGAATAGTCTATCCAGGCGTTGGTCTGATAGACTCCTGCGATACTGTAGTTGTACCCATCGAGAAGGAGCGTTTGGCCTGAGGTTTTTCCAACTGTTGCAGCCAAAGCCTTGCCTATCGCTAATATTCCCGACTGGTTTGAAGAGATCATGGTGCCCGCGACCATTGTGTAGGTGAGCATGCGGGGCAGTTCGGACGGAACTACGCCTGCGATCACCGCCTGGTTATTGTCAACAGTCATCTGGGCCAGGGCAACCGGGGCGGCCAAGTTGACCCCGGGTATGCTCTGGACTGTGTTCGCATACGACATAGGGACCCTGCTGAAGAGTGGGAATGAGGTTCCTTTGCTCCAGACATCAATCTCGCCTCCAAGCGAGGATACACTTCCTGAGACATTCATCTCAAGTGTCGAAACGAGAGATTGAACGCTCACGTAAGTCAGGATTAGCGCGGCTAGTCCTATGATCGTCAGAGTCGTTCGAATTGGCCGGCGGCTGAGTCCTTTGGCTGTAAATCTGACTAGACTGAACGCAGGCAAACCTGCCTACTAGGGTTTTGTGCCATGAAGAAAAAGTTGGGCTATGGATCTGGCGGGGTTCCAGTCGGGGAAGGAGGCGTTGATGGAGTGATTCCAAAGGTGCTGGCCTGCCTCGCCTTCCTGATCCTTGTCCTGTAGAACAATCCCCCGACTGTAGCGACGACTATCGCTGCAATTACAGCTCCAATGAGGAGCCATGGTAACGGAGCAGCAGGGGGTGTTGTCCCCGGGGGCTGTGCCGGGGTCGGTGGGCTAGCAAAGACACCGAAAAGACTGAAGTGGGTTACTGTTCCCTCCACCCACATCTGGCTGGTGTTCACCACCACGTTGCTTAGGGCGACCCAGCTGGTCCCGTCCCAGTAGTAGGGCGCGATGCCGCTGGCGTTGAGACCTTGAACCTGGCTGCTGGTGTAATAGAGTCGTATGCGTGCCGCTAGCGAGACGGAGACGTTGGCGGTTATCTGAACATAGATTCCGAGAGCCGATTTGCCAGACGGCGGGCCGGCGCCTAGGTTCGACGATAGCTGTGTCACCTGGATTGCGATGGGTGTAGATACGTTGAGGGTGATAGTCGCCCTTAGTGTTGGAATATATTGAGATACGTTCAGAAATATGTTGGTCCCGGGTTTCTGTGGGATGACTATGTTGTTAGACCCTCCCTGCACTGTGTAGGAAAAGTCAA
Organism: Crenarchaeota archaeon 13_1_40CM_3_52_17; assembly: GCA_001918745.1. Lineage (GTDB taxonomy): Archaea > Thermoproteota > Bathyarchaeia > 40CM-2-53-6 > 40CM-2-53-6 > 40CM-2-53-6. The sequence goes on from MNGN01000064.1 coordinate 31,462, forward strand.
CACCACCGTAATCCTGCAGAGCTAGGTTTCCAGGACGGTCGAAGGCCCTGATGCGGTAGAACACGACGGTGCCTCCGCTCTGAGCCGGTATCGTAGCATTGTAGATATCTCCCAGGGTAGACGACAATTGGAGGATTGCCTGTCCGTTCAAGTAGGCGCCGATAAGCGGAGTCATCAGGATCGATTTCCATGACTGCTTGTCTGTTGAGTACTCGAGTCTGACGGAACCGATTCCACTGGAGTCCGAAGCCTGGGTCCAGACATTCTCTGGATCGTTGGACGTAGGGGCGAACGGGGCATCCCATGGGACCGTGACCGCAGGTCCAGTTGTGTCAGTAGCCGTTATCACAGCTGCACTAAACCCTGCGATGTACCCGCGTCCCGTATAGGGGCTTCCGGGTATGATGAAGTCGTAGTTTGCATTGGTGAAAACGATGTATGACCCGCCTGCCCGTGTCTGGATCCCTATCCTGAACTTGACGCTCTGGCCGGGACCAAGAGTCCCGGGCCAGTTACCGTAGTACGCTCCATAGCTAGTTTCGGGAGTGGTCCCGAATGGATCGAGTGCTCGAACGTTGAGAAGGAAGTTTGTCACGTCGGACAACCCTGTGTTAGTCGCGGTTACTACTGCAATGTCTGTAGCGCCGGCGGGAACGGGGGTTGTGGCTGAAATGTCTATTCTCACGTTCGGATTGAGCCCAGCGATCTTCGAATTATAGATCGAAAACTCCTGGGAGAGGTATTGGTTAAATCCAATGGTGGAAGACTGGTTGTAGTAAAGGTAGCCAGTGAACGAACCGACCGTCCAATTCCCATTTACGTTTCCGTTGTAGCTCACTATGAAATTGATTGTTTGTGATGCACCTGGAGCCATGTCTGGAACCGTGCCGACCTCACGGTCAAGTGTTAGGCCAGGATCGATGTATTGGATAGTGACATTGATAGAGTGATAGGTAGCGTTTCCTGTATTGTAGAGGTGGAACGTGACAGTCGTCGATGTGCCGTTGGCGATTATCGCCGGGTTAGTTGTGACATAGTTTTCGAGGAGTCCCTGCTGCGGAGATGGACCGACAGAAAGGGGGGAGTAGACTTCGAGAAGGGGACTGCTGAAGAAGAACCTGAACTTGCTCCCGTCCGGTGCTTGGGCAGTATCGTTGGTGGAACTCTCAAAGATGTTCGTGCTATTCGCTCTGACGACATACCAGGCAGACGCCTCTTGTCCGTAGGCCAGAGAAGCGACCGAGAACGATACTCTTCCTCTGGAGTTGTCAACCGTAACATTTCCGTTGTCAACAACCGGTAACCATTGTCCCTGCGAATTGTAAACGGGGCTTGGAATAAACGCGGTCACATTGACCTTCGACGCAGTTAGCTGTCCATTGTTCGTCACTCGAATAATGATCTTTACCAGGCTTTGGTTCTGCGCCACGTAGAGGAAGCTAAGTTTCTGGGTGTCCATCCTTGTGTCCACAACGGGGAAGATGGGAGGAGGCGTCACGGTCACCGTCACTGCGGAAGACTGGGCCTCATATTCTCCAACTAACGACAGGACGTTGCCTGCTATCGTCACATTTGATCGGGTGCTGTAGGCAATTCTTTCAGGTTCTATTGTTAGGGGACCTGTGACGTTGAAGAAGTAAGGGTAAGACATTGTAATGGTCTTGCCCGGTCCAATGACTGTGGGTTCGACGACGTTAAACTGAATTGACTTGCTTCGGGAGCCATGCTGAGTCGAGCCTACATAGGATGCGGTGAACTGGTAGTTGCCAAGAGCTAACTGGTTCTCGCCCGCCCAGCTAAACGAGAATTGTCCCGTAGAGTCGGTGACCACCGCTCCGAGGGCGTTGGTGAAACCGCTAGAATCGGTGTAAGAAAGCTGCACACTGGCGTTTGATATTGGCGCGCCTGTTCCGTTGACTAGATTTCCTGAAAACGCGGGAGACCAAGAGCCTTTACCAACCGGGCAGAGGGGGCAGTCTAGGCTGAGGTACGAAGCAATAGGGTCTCCTAGCGACGGGAGAGGCCCTGTGATCGCGATCTGGCTAGATTGCGTTAACAACCCGTAGTTTTGCAGTGTCAACTGGATCGTTATCGAGCCGTAGAGCTTGTGCGTTGCACCTGCCGGGTAGGAAAATACCGGAGCCCACGAATCGGTCGGCCCTAGAGGGATGTTTCCCTGTAGCGCCACGGGGAACAAGTTTGTCTGATTTCCAACCGACACTTGGGTGACGACCATGGAGCCACAGTAGGTGGAATAATTGAAGAGTTCAAATGAGAATTGAGTGGTATTGGCTTCAAGATTGAATATGTTTGGACAGGCTCCGTTGCTTGGTGTGGAGCCTCCTCCCAAGCCATTGGGGTAGAGAAAGAAGGACGCCTCTGGCGTGAGGTCGATAATGTTCCAGAAGGTCGCCGACGGGTCGTTGTTGGTAATGCTGAACGTGATATTCCCAGTCCCTCCATAGATCGGACTTGAAGGGTTCACACTCTTGGTTACGGTCAGTGGCCCGGTTTTCACTTCGGCAGCAACAGAGAAGACGTTGTTCCAGGAATAGGCGAAGCTGTCGGCGTCCATGTATGATGCGCTTATGGTAAATCCAGCATCTGGTGAGAGGGCTAAGAAATTGAAGTTGTGAGTGTCGACACCACCAATTGTAATTGAGCTAACGTCGTACGATATGGTACTACTTCTGCCGCCATAGTATCGGGGGTTTTCCCAGGAGTAAACCTCGGAATAAAACAAATCGAAGTGGAGTTTCTGTGCGTTCATCGCGCCGATATTGGCTATGCTTAGTGAGAGGGTGAAGTTTTGACCAACATAGAAGGGCGCGGGGGATGTTGTCCAGGATGCGTTCAGAACGGGAGAGTTGAAGGCGGGGTAGTGGAAGGTCACAGATACCTCTGGCAGCGATCTCTCCGCTGAACCTACCCATGGGAATAGACCTAGGACAAGGGTGGAGGTTGGACTGGATTGGATGACCATGGTAGATGGGCTAAAACTAGTCACTTGAGCGCCTCCCGGGAGAACTGTGACGAAGGTTTCGTTTGTAGTGGATTTCAGCGCCGTTGTTAGCCCTAAGACTGATGCGAAGTTCAAAGTGTGATCGGCTGCTTGTGAAAAGTCCATGTGGTTCT
>MNGN01000063.1 GCA_001918745.1 Crenarchaeota archaeon 13_1_40CM_3_52_17
CGAATCCCACCCGGCCCGTTTTCGAGTTTCTTACAAACGAGGGAACCAAAGTAACAATCAGAACTTATCCATCGACCCCCAGGCACTCCCAAGATTCGAATCGAGATCGAGAAGGCCCAGACTTTGACCAAGTTGCCGATGATGACCCGAATTGGAGTAAGGAGAATAGTCATCGAGGTGAACCGAGACTTGACTCTCGAGCAGGTCGAAATGCTAGATGAGATGCTGAAAAAGCTCGGTCTGAAAGATACTACGAAAGTTACACTGCATGATCAACAACCACGTAGGGTTCGCCCGCAACGAGCATCTCACCCTATCAAGCCTCCAATCCCTGAGAGCAACCAGCACAACGTACCATCAGAAGTCAGAGGATCCCAGACCTCAGCATCATGAAGATGAGCCTCAGGATTACTAACAATCGACCAAGACTTCCTTGACGAACGTCTTTTCCATGGTAATCGCGTTTTCTCCGTCGCCATAGTATCCTTCTGCCACCCCGGTCTTCGTGAACCCCCTCTTCGAATAGAGCTCAATAGCAGCCAAGTTGCCTTGGCGAACCTCCAGCCTCACTGGCCTTTCTTTTGAAAGGCGGTTTTCAAGTTCCACTAGCAGTGCCTCTCCAAAGCCCCTTCTTCTGCTATCTGGGCGGACGGCTATCGAGATCAAGTGATCATGGTCTTCCCAGTGATCCACAACCCCGTAGGCTACGATCTCGTTGTTCAAAGTGAGTACGAGAAAGGTTTCAGGATTGTCCCGTGCGAGTTCGGACAGAAAGTAGGAGGGATATGGATCGTTGAAGCTTGCTTCTTCGAGGAGAGATATTGCATTAGTGTCGTCCTGCGTAGCCGGGCGGATGCTTGGTCTCTCGATTGTTAGCAACCGATGGTTCATCTTATGACGATTTTGCGGCGGCGACTAGAGCTGTTGCTACGTTTTCCCTACCCATGGCAAGGATATAGGGTCCCAGTCTGGGACCAGAATCGGCTCCGATCAGAATCCTGTAAAGGGCTTTGAAAAATTTGCCCGGTTCGAGGCCGTGTTTCTTCGCTATGGTGAATACGACGTTTTGTAGATACGACTCGTCGCCACTCGCGTTGATAACACCAGCCAATTCGAGTACTGCGTCTCTCTCTTTGCTCTCGATGTTGATCTCTCTTGTCGAGATAGTGTCGATGTCTCGTGCCCAATTCGATGCTCTTTCCAACCTCGCTGAAAAGTCAGGGTCCGTCGGGTCTATCTTGTAGCCTGATCTCGCGAGGCTTTCTCGAACGAATTCGCTCTCCTTACCCTTGGGTGCGACTTTGACTAGGTAGACCAGCAGGTTATGCGGAATGTGGCCGGAGGGCGTCGATGGCGGTTTCATGTTCCAGCAGTATTCGTAGAGCCCTCTGAGTTTCGCGAGTTCCTTCGAATCCTTGACCTGTTTGCGGCCGAAGTAGATGTCCTCCAGCTCATCCAACTCCCCAATATACGTGGGTATGTCCTTAACCCAAACATGTCTAGAGCCAACGCTCCTCTTGAACATCAGAAGCAGTAATGTTTGCGGAGAGCCATACTTCAGCCATAACTGAGGAGCGATGACGTTTCCGACCGATTTGGAGATCTTTGAACCTGTCTTGTCGACGAAGTGCTCGTACCGGGTGTGGAATGGAGGAATCTCTCCCAATATCTCTTCCATGACACGGTCGTTTGCTTTTACGGCCTCGATGAGGTCTTTTCCATATCCCTCGTAGTTGACCTTGAGGGCTGACCATCTGGCCGCGAATTCGACCTTCCAGCTGAGCTTTCCATCTCCGCTTCGAACATCAACCTCACCGCGATAACCACAACCTTCTAGCGTTTCTGCTCTAAGCTTCATCCCTTCACAAACATACCTGACGACGTGTCGTTCATGGATGTACTCGAGGGCTTTCGTTGTGTAGATCCGGCCACAATTCTTGCAAACAGGGAAGTATGGGAGAATTTCGGTGTATTTCTCTTGGCCCATGGTTTCCTTGATTATCAAACCAACTTTGGTAGCGTTGCGAAGAATCTTGTCAATTTGTTCATTGAACAAACCCTCCTTGTAGGCTCGGGTCCCCGATACTGCACGATATTCTATCCCGGTCTTGTCCAGAGAATCAAGAACAAGCGAACTCATGTGACTGCCGTAACTGTCATGACAACCGAAAGGGTCGGGAATGCTAGAAACAGGAAACCCTAGGTATTTTGACAATGATTTTGGAAACCCGGCGGGAACTCTTCTCAACCCATCCTTGTCATCAGAGAAAGCAATGAGTTCCGTCCAGACACCCATGTTCTCCAAGGCCATCTTGACCCCGTGAGCTCTCGCGAAATCCCCAAAGTTCCCGATATGGGGTATGCCTGACGCTCCCAGCCCGCTCTCCACTCGCAAAGAATCTGCCTTTCTACCGAGCTTCTTCTCCCGCTCGACGATATCTGCCGCGACTTTGTCGAGCCATGTTCCTCTTCCGATGATCACGGGAGGTTCGAGGGTCAAGGGGTTGATCATGTAGTAGGTCACGAGTGGTTCATAAAGAATGACAAGTGCATGCTGCAGCTCTGCGTTCCAGTCGTCAACCGCAATTTCGCGGCAGGAACATATTAATGACGACTCTCGATTTTTCCCACCAAGTGCTAACGTATGAATTACCGAAGACTCGGTTCCGCAGGTCTCAAACTGAGCGAACTATCTCTTGGTTCTTGGGTAACTTACGGTGGACAGGTCGGCGAGGAAGTCGCCGTGAAGTGCATGTCCATCGCATATGATCAAGGCGTCAATTTCTTCGACAGCGCAGAGGCCTACGCTGGCGGGAAGGCCGAGATTGTTATGGGAAACGTGTTCAAGAAACTGGGATGGGCTCGGGAGAGCATTGTTGTTTCTAGCAAGGTCTTCTGGGGCGGGGACGGGCCCAACGACGAGGGCCTGTCTCGCAAGCACATCTATGAGGCCTGCCGCAAATCCCTCAAACGATTACAACTGGATTATCTAGACCTCTTCTTCTGTCATAGACCTGATCCGAACACTCCGATTGAAGAGACTGTTCGTGCCATGGACTATCTAGTTCATCAAGGGAAGATACTCTACTGGGGAACCTCTGAATGGAGCGCTGCGGACATTATGCGAGCGCACGAGCTTGCTCGAGAATATGATTTGACTCCTCCACAAATGGAACAACCACAATACAACATGCTCCACCGCGAACGCGTTGAGAAAGAGTACCTACCCCTATACCGAGAAATCGGACTCGGAACCACGATATGGAGCCCACTTGCCTCCGGGCTCCTGAGCGGAAAGTATGCGAAGGGCATCCCGCCAGGGTCCCGCGCAACATTGCCAGGGTACGAATGGCTTCGAAAGAATACTCTCAGCCCACACAACATCGAAAAGGCCAAACAGCTCGAACCAATTGCGCGGGACCTCGAATGTACTCTACCTCAGTTTGCTCTAGCTTGGTGCCTGAAGAACCCAAACGTGAGCACCGTCATCACAGGCGCGAGCCGACCAGAGCAAGTTACGGAAAACATGAAGGCGCTCGAGATCGCACCAAGACTTGATTCAGCCGTCCTAGAGCGGATCGAAACTATCCTTGGGAACAATCCTCAAAAGAGCCAAGATTAGAAACCATTCACAGCTACCGAAGTGCAAATCTGAAGATTGCCCTCGAACAGTCGTCAGCTGAGCATAGCGGGACCGGTGGGGTATGAACCAGAACTGGTTCACATCTAAACCTGAAACCGCTTATTTTGAGCGTATTTTGGGGTTAGAACCCGAGCGGGGTTGCCATACCGTCTAGTCACCTCCAAACTTTTCTGAATCTACGATCCAAACGGTGGGCCGGCTCGCAAATAGTTCCTTCTGGGCTTGTTCTCTCGTGTCTGATTCTTCGTCCTCACAATGCCTTTGTAGACGGATGAGACCGGCAGAGGCAGCCGTCACCGGGAAGCGGTCAGAATGGGTCCTAGCCTTGGGTAGAAGTCCTCGTGAGGTTCAACGGAATGGTTAGCAAACCAAGGGTCGATTTCCCGATAGACTGGTTCCCGATCGAGCAGCTTCAAACTTACTGCATGTCGCGTCAGCATCTTGAAGTGTCAAGCAAAGCGTCGGACCTTCTCAAGGTTGTTGACGATCTATGCGGTCTTCATGCAACTAGCACCTTGACCCCATATCTCTCATTATTGAGTAGAATGAAGAAATTCGATCCAAAGATGCTAGACTCCGAACTAGGCGAAAATGGCAGACTTGTGAGAATCCGGGGAATCAGAGGAACCCTGTTCGTGCTGCCTCGCTCAAAGGTAGCATTGGTTCTAAATGCGTTGGGAAGACCGAGAGAGCCAACCCGAAGATGGTATTCTCTGCGTAGGATGCGAAGGCAAGAGTTTTTCGAACTACGGAGCCTTGTCCTAGATGCACTGAAGAAACGGTCCCTTTCGATCCAAGAGATCAAGAGGGCAGTGCCTACGTCAAAAATCAGGACAATTTCCTTCAGAGCGAGCAGGTCTGTCGTTCGAAGTGCATCCAACGTAACCTGGGTAGTCAACTGGCTCGTGACGACGGGGACCGTGTTGAGCCAGAAGGTGGGCACACTACAGGATGCTCTGAAAGTGAAGCGGCCGGCTTCGGACATCGAGTCGCTACCGAATCGTTACATCCTTTCGACGGAAGTACTAGGCATGATTCCGAGTATTCCTCAGAGCGAAGCTCAGAGAGACCTGGTTTCGCTGGTATTTGGAAAACTATTCGGCAGCAACCCGAGAACACGTTTCTTGGTGGACGGGGTTGCCCTCGTCAACCGTGAAGATTGTTCTTTCCCGGTTTACAGACTTGGCACAAATCTGGGTTGAGGGTTTTCAGTCCCCCTGGATAATGCCCATGGGACAGCTAGCATTGTTCTACAATGCACGCGCAGACTTCCCTCAAGTCGCTCTTCTTCCATATGAGGACCCACTTCTCAAAGGCTACGTACAGCGACAGAGGTTTGGCCGTCACAAAGTGATAGGGAGGGCGTATAGAGGAGGATCCGTTGCTCCGACCGTGGTTATTGAGGGAGAAATCGCAGCATTATGGCGATTCTCCGCAAGTGGTAGGGGTCCGACCATTCACGTGCAAACTCTCGTGCCCATTGAAAGAAACGTCTTGAAGATGATAGAGGACCGCCTGAAGAGATGGCTGACTTTCTCTTCCCGCGGAAAGAGACACATGTTAGCATTAGATAGAGCAATCTTGCCTCTGAAGGATCCGCGCTGTGGGCCAATTTGTGAACCCACTCAGAGTGTATTAAACAATGCACCCACTTGTCTCGGACCGGCAAGCGATAACTCAGCAGGCACCTATGTGGCTGGCGGACCGGTGTGTTTCAGGGTCAGACTAGTCTGGGAGCCCATCATGCGTTTGTGGTCAAACTATCGAATAGTCAGGGCTACTAATCAGCCGAAGATTCTCCCCCGGAGGAATGTCCAAAGAAGTCAAACAAGAAGTTGCCTAGGCCGTTTCAGACAAACGGTTAGGTCTACGAGTGGTCTTCCACACTTCTATTAGTTTCATTACTTTCACCCACCGCTCTCGGTGATTACACGAGGACGCGACACGGGATCGTCGTGGGAATGCGTTTCTGATAATTCATGGTCGCTCACGCGTAACACACGAAGGCAAATCATGCGATCGAGCGGATCTTACATGACCGCTTCTCAATGTGGTAACGGGAATTACCTACCTCTGGATACAAGAATGCAAGTGTATGCCCCGGTCCGCGAGTTGGCCGGACTTGGTCTCAGCTACAGACAAATACAAGACGCTGTTCTCAAGGCTCACCAAGTGCGACTATCCAAGAGCACGATAAGTATGTGGGTCAATGGTCTCCACGAGCCAACAGGGAGACTTAACAGTTTTCGGCCAAACCCAACTCCCGAACTTGCATACGTCATTGGTGTTATCCTCGGTGATGGAAATCTCAATATTCATGGATACAACGCTGAACTGATTCTGGCGGTAACTGACCATGACTTTGCGGAAGAGTTCAGCCGATCTCTTGCAAAGATCCTCCACAGAGAAAGACCTTACAAAATTCGTTGGAGTGAGAGAAAAAACAGATGGGTAGTGCAGGGCTCAAGCATTCTCCTCTACAAGTTTCTGAATTGCGATTGGAAGAGTTTCAAGAAGTGGGTTGAACACTGCGACAGATGCCGGGGCGCGTTTCTCCGAGCATTTTACGACAGCGAAGGGTCGATCAGCCGAAGGCTCGTTGTCAGTAACACTAGAAGAGAATTGTTGCGCTACCTTCAGACGCTCCTCAAGCAGGCAAACATCGAAACAACCTCATGCGCCTAAATACCAGCGCAGGCACTAATCTGAAAGATCCCAGAACGGGGAGAATCTACGTCAGAAAGAAAGATTGTTTTCAATTCAGCGTAAGGAACCAAAGCATACCAAGATTCGCAGAGTACGTGGGGTTCACGATACAAAGAAAATCCAAGAGACTTCGCGAAGCAGCTCTCAGGGCGAAACAACAACAATCTGTGGACTCTTTTTGATCCTTAGTTCTACAGAATCGCTAGGGCTAGAACTCAAGTGCGGGACCGGTGGGATTTGAACCCACGACCTTCGGGTCTCTCCACTTTATGGGTGCCGGAGCCCGATGTCCTATCCTGGTTGTCCTCGCGGGGATCCGATGCAGGTCGCCCGTGATCTAGACTACGGTCCCGTCTCGCGCTCTCTAAGGCGTGCATGATAAAAACTAGTGATGGAGATCGAATGATGCTCGATCTAACAGCATTGAAACTTGTTTGTTGGTGAGGGCGGTTCCGCTTAGCCTGCTGCTCCGGAATACAAGGCGAGCAAGAGCATTCCGAGGACTAGAATCGTGATCCCGGCGTAGGCGCCATCCCTCTCAGCGGCGAAGTATATCGACGAAATCGCGACCCGAAAAATTGGCGTTGCGATCAATACTATCACCCCGAGATACACTATTCCCGTCAGGTCGCCGGCAGACGCGAGTCTAAGGATGACTCCGACACTCAACACAGCTGGAACACTCACGCTTCCAAAACCGCCAAAGGCCCACAAAGATAGACCTAGAAGACTCAAGACAGCGCTGAAAAGAACCCCGACCCGCAACGACTGGGCGACAATCCGGTTAAGATCCAAATCTGTTCACAACACTATCTGGGGAAAGAATCCTTTCAGAATCATGGCTATCGAGATTGTGATGAGCAGGATTGCAAACAGCAGCTTCACCTTGAGCGGTGGAGTTCTTCGAAGTAAGCGTGTGCCAACGGCCGCCCCAATTACCACACCGACCATCAAAGGGGCCACCAGCAAGGGCTGAACGTCGCCACGAACAAAGTAAACAGACGAACTCGCGGCAGCGGTTACTCCGATCATGAAATTGCTGGTTGCAGAAGCGACCTTCATGGGCACTTTCGACAACAAGTTCATTGTGGGAACACTGATTATCCCTCCCCCAACTCCAAGGAGACCTGAAACTATGCCCGAAATCCCGCTGATTCCAAGGGTCCGGAGGGTATTCGTCACCTCGTACCGGCTAGTGGTGCCGGTGGCTGGATCGAAGTATTCGCTACCGAGCCGCAGCCTCTGAGCGGTCTTGTCAGGAACGACTCCTGATGGAAAGTCGATTCGTGGGCCGACAATCATCGTTGCGGACGCGTAAATAAGCAGGATTCCAAAGAGAACAAGGAGAATCGCGGGATCAAGAAAGGCGGCCACGAAGGCTCCGGTTATTGCGCCGAGCACTGTTCCAACCTCAAGAAACATTCCCAGTCTCAGATTCGTTAGCCGATCCTGGACATAGGTAGCTGCGGAGGCGCTGGAAGTCGCAACAACCGAGATGATACTTGCTCCGACTGCATAAGGCACTGGGACCCCCTCTACAAGCGTTAAGAACGGAATAATCAAGATCCCGCCACCGAGACCAAAGACTGCGCCAATCAGTCCAGCGAGAATCGACATTAGAAAGATCGAGAAGACTTCGAAAGGAGTGACGACAAGCATCAAAAGAACGCGTCCTGACAAATTCGACGCTTCGAGAATGCTCTAATAAGAAGGTTGGGCGGCACCATGCAATCCTCGTGTGACCTAGGGTTTGGCGCAGACAGTTAAACAGAAGAAACAGGGTCTGGCCAACCCTTTTGGATTTTTCAGGCACGAATGTGAGTCTGCGCTCAAGGCGGGATACTCATCCTTCCAGAAAACTTCGGGACATGGTGTTCGAGACGTCGACATCGCGTCCACTCTCGAAGATCCACCGAACCCGACCTTCGGCCACCTAGCGACCTCTCTGAGTTTCGAGGTAGCAAAGGCCCAGAAGAAGAAGCCGATAGAAGTTGCACGGACGCTGGCGGAGACAACTAGAAAGGTTGCAACACTCGACCTTATCGAATCGATCGAGGCAACCGAGCCCGGCTACGTAAATTTCCGGGCAAACCTTGCTAGGCTCACAGAACTCACTCTCAAATCCATTCAACGAGACGGCTCAGAGTACGGACTCCTCAAGACTCATGCTTCAGAGAAGACTGTTGTTGAACACACCAGCGCAAACCCCGCGAGACCAATCCACATTGGCACAGCTAAGGGCGCCTTATTCGGCGACGCCCTTGCACGACTCCTCGCGGCGAGAGGACACAGCGTTCGGACCCATTTCTACATCGACGACACTGGCAGACAGGTCGCCATCATGGCCTACGGCTACAAACTACTAGGCGAACCGACCCCAGAGGGGAAGCCGGATCACTTCATCGGAAAGATCTACTCCGTCACCGCAACGCTCGTCGAGATAGAAGAACTGAAGAAACGAATTGCTCTCCTCAAGAAAACCGAAGAGGCAGACACGGACATCAGTGCCCAGACCAAATCCCTAGACGAGTGGGTCGGCATAGCTGCAGACCTTCAAGGCAAGTACCCCAAAGAATTTGACAAACTAAGCAAATTGATCTCCAAGGACCCCGACCCCGAGAAATCAATTCAAGAACTCATTCAGAAGTATGAGAAAAAGGAACCCGACACCTCAGCCCTGATGAGGCGTGTCACGAGGATAATTCTGACTGGGTTCGACGAGACTTTGCGCAGGGCTCGCATCCGCTTCGACCAGTGGGACTGGGAAAGCGACCTCCTCTGGACGGGACGAGTCGCCGAACTGGTAGGCCAACTGAAGGAATCAGGTTTCACCTTCAATAAGGGAGGAGCCCTGGAGCTCGACGTGGCCAAGGCAGTTGAGAAATTCGGATTACGCCAGATACTTGGCGTAAGCCCCACCTTCGAGTTCCCGCCACTTACGCTGCTCCGTTCCGATGGGACTTCTCTCTATCCAACCCGGGACATAGCTTACACGCTCTACAAGTTCGAGAATGCTGAGAAGGTCATCAATGTGATCGGAACTGAACAGTCTCTTGCACAGTTCCAGGTCAAGGTCGCGTTCTGGATTACCGGGCATCGGAAGGAGGCTGAGAAATTCCTCTACTTCCCCATCGGCCACCTCTTGCTCGAAGGACAAAACATGTCGGCCCGACGAGGCCGCTTCGTAACCTTCGACCAGGTCCTAGACGAGACGGTCACTCGCGCCAAGTCAGAGGTCGACAGACGGTCCCCAACCCTGCCAGACGAGATAAGAAAGCGAATAGCTGATAGAATCGCGATTTCAGCCGTCAGATACGCGATCCTCTCGGTAGACGCCATCAAATCCACGAATTTCGTCTGGGACAAGGTTCTGAACTTCGAAGCAAACAGTGCCGCCTTCATCAACTACGCGTACACCAGAAGCTCGGGAATCCTCAGGAAGCTGGGGAAGCTAGCGGAGCCGAAGAAGCTCGATCTGTTAAAGGACCCGGCCGAACAAGCATTGGTTCTGGAGCTGTCGAAATTCCCTGAGACCTTTGCGAGAGCAGCTGACGATCTCAACCCGACAATGCTGTGCCTCTACGCTAACCTGTTAGCCCAGAGATTCCACGAGTTCTACGAAAAATCCGACATATCACACGTCAGCGACAACGAACTCAAATGGCAAAGGGTGGCCCTCGTCCTGGCGGTCAGGACAGTCTTGAAAACTCTTGCTGGACTGCTTGGCCTAGAACTTGCCGAACGAATGTGAAATCCTACCTTAAGGATGCAACTTTCTCGGCTATCGCTTTGCCCATGTCACTGGTTCGCGCGTTTCCGCCGAGGTCGTAGGTCAACACCTTTCCCTCTTTGAGGATTGAGATCGTAGCCTTCTCAACCAGATTCGCAGCCTTGCTCTCACCAAGATAGTCAAGCATCATCCGCGCCGCCTCGATAGTGGCCACCGGGTTCACCTTGTTCTGGCCCGCGTACTTGGGAGCAGATCCACCGACAGGCTCGAACATACCGTAGGTCTCACCAATATTCGCGCCAGCGGCAACTCCGAGCCCTCCTACTGTTGCAGCGGCCTCGTCGGAGAGAATGTCTCCGTAGAGATTCATGGTCACTATTACGTCGAAGCTCTCTGGTCGTCTGATCAGCTGCATTGCTGCAGCATCAATGTGAAGGTCCTCCAGCTCCACATCTGGGTAATCCTTAGCGATGTCGAGGACTGATTGTTTGAAGAGGCCATCGGTGATCTTCAGAATGTTCGCCTTATGAACGAACGCAAGCTTCTTTCTCCTTTTCATCGCGAGTTCGAGAGCGAACTTTGCGATTCTCTCTGAGGCAGTTCGAGTGATTATCTTCATCGCCACGGCCACTCCAGGTGTAACTTCGAATTCCTTCCCAGAATACAGTCCTTCAGTGTTCTCCCTCACAACGATGAGATCAATTCCAGGCTTCAAAGCGGTCACGTTTGGAAGGGTTCGAGCAGGGCGAACGTTGGCGTACAGATTGAAGAGAGACCGCATCGTCACCGCGGCGCTCCGAGGTGTTCCGGGCTCCTCCGGCGTCGTCATCGGACCCTTCAAACAGGCAGTCGTCCGCTTCATCATCTCAACCGTTTTCTCCGGCAGGTTTGTACCGTACTTCTTGATAGCGTCGAGTCCGGCATCGCCTTTCAGATATTCCAAGTGAACTAGTCCGGTTTTCTGGACAGCATCTAAGACCATAAGCGTCGCGTCGACGACTTCGGGGCCTATTCCATCTCCAGATAGAATTGCGATCTTGTGCACTTTTGTCGTCATGAAAAGCTATCCTCAGTTGGGGTTCAACAGATGGGCGTTGAAAAAGGCTTCCCACTATTCCGTGGCCAACTCGAAACTTGAAGGTGCTCTTCCTTGTATGCCTGATATTCCTTAACTAGGACTGGAATCCGTGCTACCAGCAATACCCTTCCAACGGTTCAATGGTGAGACTGATAACAACTGAGATTGAGAAAGGTCTGGAAGGGGTTGTTATTGCGAAGAGTTCTATCACGTTCATCGATGGACAGCAAGGAATACTCCGGTATAGAGGGATTGATATTAACGAACTTGCCGCGAAATCGGACTTCGAGGAGGTTACTTACCTACTCTGGAACGGAAAACTTCCAAACAAGGCCCAGTTTTCAGAATTCAAGCGACAACTCACAGTTCATCGTCCGCTCCCTACAGAAGTGCTGAAACTTCTGAGGGGCATACCGAAGGGGGCGATCCCCATGGAGGTTGCCCGAACAGCTGTCTCCTACATGGCAACGTTCCCTAGGAAAAAAGGAGAGACCTTTGACCAGTTTAACCGCCGCGAGTCTTTGCAACTCACTTCTACTCTTCCGACTATTGTAGCCAGCTACGAACGAATAAGAAAGGGAAAGACCCCCATCAGGCCTGACCCGCGGCTGGGACACGCGGCGAATTTTCTCTACGGGTTATCGGGAAAGAAACCAGATGAAGTGTCCAGAAGCGCCTTTGATACGCTCTCCGTCCTCTACGCGGACCACGAAATGAACGCTTCTACCTTTGCCGCTGTCGTAGCAATTTCTACTCTCGCCGACCTCGGAGGAGCGGTCACAAGTGCCATCGCTACTCTCGCGGGTCCCCTCCACGGAGGCTCTAACCAACGCGTAATGGAGATGCTCGAAGAGATTGGGACCATGGAAAAAGTCGAGGGATACGTCGATAGTGAGCTAGCCGCGGGCAGGAGGATAATGGGGTTCGGTCACAGAATCTATCGGACCTACGATCCAAGAGCCAGAATACTGAAGAACATCGCAGAGCAATTGGCTGAAGAACGCGGGGGAAGCAGAAAATGGCTCGATATTGCCGAAGAAGTGGAGAGGATGGTTATGGACAAAAGGAAGTTATGGCCCAATATCGAATTCTACGCGGCAGTTGTACTAAACGCGCTTGGAGTACCCAAGGACTTGATGCCTGCCGTCTTTGCCTGTAACCGAGTATCCGGTTGGATCGCGCATATCTATGAACAGTACGCCGACAATAGGCTCATCAGGCCTCTGACAGAGTACGTGGGACCTGCTCAGACTCCGTATGTGCCAATTGAGCAGCGGACTTAGAAGATCAGTTTCTCTTCGCCGGAATCCATTTCTCGGCTTTCCAGTCCCAAATGATGTGCTGATTTGGGTCGGAGGCTTCCACCCTCGGCCTCTTCTCCGTCACGGTGTCCATGATAAACGAGGCACCACACGAGGGACACTCTGCAAGTAGCCTCATCTCCGAGAGCTGGGTTAGCTGGAATTCCTTCTTGTCACACTTGGTACAGGTGAACATTTGACCGCTAACGACGACGCTGGTGAGTCCGGTCACTTATCAATTTGCCCCACGATTCAACAGCCATAGAAGGCTCTCGAAAAGGCGTAGAATTCTAGGATGTCTAAGTGATAGAGATACGCATGGGCCCCGTTTGATTGGCTGAATCTCTAAGGGGTACGCGAATGGTAGTCGAAGCTGAAGGAGAACCCACGAGGGACGGGGCCTTAGAGGGACCCTTTGATTGTTGTCGAGTATTGTGTCGAACAAGCGCCTTAGTCAAGGCTCGGGCAAGCTCGAGGTTAGTCACGATCGGAATCCCAAATTCGGCCGCCTTTCTTCTGATGAGATATTCGTCTTTCAGTATCCGATGAGATGCTGGGTCCCCCTCGTGGCTCGGAATGTTGATCACTAGACGAATCTCCCCGTTTTGGAGGTAATCCATTATGTTGGGTTTCTTCTTCTCGCTCACCTTGTATAGTATTCTACATTCGATTCCGTTTTTCGAGAATTCTTCCGCGGTATGTTGTGTGGCGAATATCCTGTAGCCTGCTCGCGCCAACATTCTAGCGTAGGGAATTATTCCCTTTCTCGTTTCACCCATCGAGATGAGGATGGCGTCGTCCTTCTTTGGAATGTAGAAGTTGCTGGCAATCAGGGCGTTAATGAATGCCTCTTGGAACGATTCACCGAAACAAGCCACTTCTCCGGTGGAAACCATTTCGACCCCCGTTACCGGGTCCGCCTTGTCCAGCCTAGTGAAGGAGAATTGAGGAGCTTTCACTCCAATTCTACGGTAAATTCCCTCGCCCTGCCTTATAGTCCCGTTAGTTATGGCCTCCGCGGCCAGATCCATGAGGTTTGTTCCAATTGTCTTGGATACGAATGGCATGCTGCGAGAAGCTCTAAGATTGCATTCGATAACCAAAGCCTGTCCATTTTTGACGAGGAATTGAATGTTGAAAGGTCCTCGGATCTGAAGGCTTCTAGCAATCCTTCTCGAATAGGATAGGATCTTTCTTCTTACTGCTCCGGATATTGAGAGGGTTGGTATGGTCATTGTCGCGTCTCCCGAGTGGACCCCGGCATTTTCCACGTGCTCGATTACAGCGCCGATGAAGACTCTTGAGCCGTCGCAAACTCCATCGACCTCAACCTCTCTCGCCCCAGTCAGAAACTTTGAGATGACCACCGGATTCTTCCGGGAAACACGCGCTGCCTCTCGAATGTAGCCAGTAAGCTGTGCCTCGTTGAATGCGACATTCATCGCTGAACCAGAGAGAACGTAGGATGGACGGATGAGAACCGGGTAACCTATCTGTTTCGAGAATCGTTTCGCGTCTTCGAGAGATCTGAGCTTGTCCCATTTCGGCTGTTCAATCTTGAGTTTATCCAACAATTGTCCGAATCTTGACCGGTCCTCCGCGGTGTCAATGCTGTCGGGGGTGGTGCCCAGAATAGTTGCGTGTTCGGATAGTCCCTTGACTAGATTGTTTGCGGTTTGTCCGCCGACGCTCACAACTATTCCGCGTGGGCGTTCCTTATCCAGTATGTCCAAGACTCGTTCAATGCTCAATTCCTCGAAGTAGAGTTTGTCAAGTACGTCGAAATCAGTTGATACGGTCTCAGGGTTGCAGTTTACCATGATGACCTCCGACACTCGCTTTTTCAGCGCGGTAGCCATGTTCACACAGCACCAGTCGAACTCCACACTTGATCCGATTCGGTAGCAGCCAGAGCCCAAGACGACCACCCTGTCCCCAGGATTGTATTCGAAGTCGTCCGCTTCACCGCCGTATGTTAGATAGAGATAGTTTGTCGCGGCAGGCCACTCGGCGGCCATCGTGTCTATCTGTTTCGTGACTGGCAGTATTCCGTGAGTTTTTCTGTAGTCACGGATTCTAGCTTCATCTTTTCCCAGAAGCTTTCCCACCTTCTTGTCGGAGAAGCCGAATTCCTTAGCCTTTCTAACAATATCAGGATTGATTCTCTCTTTTACGATCCGTCTTTCCATATCAACGATGTTCTTGATCTTGTCCAGAAACCATCGGTCGATTCCGCTCAGCCTTGTTATCTCGTCCATGCTCATCCCGGATTTGAGAGCTTTTGTCACGTAGAAGATTCTCTCATCAGTGGGCTCTCTGAGCTCTTTTCGGATCCTTTCGATACTTCGTCCTGCAATTCCATTATCGGTCAGCTCCTTCCCAATGTCGAGCATCCTGATCGCCTTTTGCAAGGCCTCTTCGAAGCACCTCCCGATCGCCATGACTTCACCAACGGATTTCATCTGGGTCCCGATCCCCTTGCTGACTTTGCGGAACTTCTGAAAGTCCCACCGAGGGGCCTTGACGACAACGTAATCCAAGGCGGGTTCGAAACACGCAGAGGTCACCCCGGTTATCTTATTCGAGAGTTCTGGGAGAACGTAGCCAAGGGATAGTTTTGCTGCGATGTATGCTATGGGGTAGCCTGTAGCCTTTGACGCTAGCGCGGAACTTCTAGAGAGTCTCGAATTGACCTCAATTACTCTGAATTCTTCGCTCTTTGGGTCCAGCGCGAACTGGATGTTGCATTCTCCGACTATGCCAAGGGTTCGTATGACTTTCTGGGCTGTTTCTCTTAGGAGGTTGTACTCGCGGTTCGTGAGTGTCTGGGATGGAGCGACGACGATACTGTCGCCAGTATGGATCCCCATCGGATCCATGTTTTCCATATTGCAGATTATGATGCAATTATCATCGCGATCCCGCATGACTTCGTATTCGACCTCCTTCCACTTCTCGAGGTACTCCTCGATCAGGACCTGTTTGATCCTACTGTAAGCAAGTCCTCGGAGCGCAATCTCTCCAAGCGTGCGTTCATCGAAGGCTACGCCTGAGCCCTGACCCCCCAGCGTATAGGCGACTCTGACCATGACAGGGAAGCCTATCTCGCGGGCCGCCTCAAGAGCAGTTTGCAAGTCAACAGCCTTCCGGCTTTTTGGAACCGGGATACCATGTTCGATCATGGTTTTCTTGAACAATTCCCGGTTGTCGGCAATCTCTATACTCTCGATTCCAGTGCCCAGAACCTTCACATTGTATTTCGACAAAATACCGCGCTCTGCGAGTTCGACGCCGCAGTTGAGGGCGGTCTGTCCCCCAAAGCCTAGAAGAATACCGTCGGGTTGTTCTTTGGCGATAATTTCCTCGAGAAAGTCAGTCCTTATGGGAACCGAATACACCTTGTCCGCGAACTTCTCATCGGTGTGAATCGTCGCAATATTTGGATTCACAATGATTGTTCTGATCCCCTCTTCTCTAAGGGCCTTGATCGCCTGAGATGTTGAGTAGTCAAACTCGCCAGCCTCTCCAATCTTGATAGCACCACTTCCTACAATAACGACCGACTTGATGCTGTCTATCTTCAAGCCTTCAAAGTCTCCTCGAAGAATCTGTCAAAGAGGAATCCAGTATCGTACGGGCCGGGTGAGCTTTCGGGGTGCCACTGAACACCCAAGAACGGTTTCTTCCTGTGCTTGATCCCTTCTACAGTCTGATCGTTGATGTTAACGAAGTTCGCCAAGAAATCGGTATCTTCTAGAGAGTTCCGATCGATCGTGTAACCATGGTTTTGAGTGGTAATGAAACACCTACCGGTTTCAAGGTCCAAACACGGGTGGTTGACCGCTCGATGACCGAACTTCAGCTTGTAAGTTTCCGCCCCAGCTGCCAGCCCAAGGATCTGGGCGCCTAAGCATATTCCCATTATCGGAAGCTCGGTCTCCATTAGGCGCCTGGTGGTCTCTATGGTAGTAAGGTCAATTTTGGGGTCCCCAGGTCCATTGCTGATAACTACCCCCCGAGGGTTCAGTTTGAGGATCTCGTCGGCGGGAGAGTCATAGGGGACGCGGACAACTCTTGCCCCCTTGACGAGAAGACTGCGCAGTATCCCGTATTTGACGCCACAGTCCACGATTACGATGGTCGATTGTTCGTTCCCATCGTAGTAGATGGGCTCCTTGGGGCTCACTTTCCGTACAAGGTCCTGCTTGTTCGGGTCCTGAAGTTCCAATATCCGGCTAGCTATGACCGCTGAGTTGATGGGCGAACTTGAGACTTTCAAATCTCCCAGCATTGTTCCCTTGTTTCGCAATCGCTGCGTCAGGACCCGTGTATCAACTCCAAAGATCCCTGGCACTCCTTGTTCAGTCAACCATTCGTCAAGCGTTTTCTGATTAGACCAGTGGCTGGGTCGGGAGAGGGAGTGGACGACAAATCCTTTGACCTTAGCAGAATCGGATTCGAAGTGGAGCGGGACTCCTCCATCGCCCCGAATAGAGTTAGGCGGTACACCATAAGACCCGAGGATCGGGTAGGTCATCACTACAATTTGTTCTTGGTAAGATGGATCAGTGAGCAGCTCTGGGTATCCCATCATGGAAGTGTTGAAGACAACTTCTCCAGAAATTTCGGTCTCCGCACCAAAGCCAACCCCTTGAATGACGGTTCCGTCCTCGAGGACCAGTGCGCCTTTCTTACCTGGTTCCGCCAATTCCATTTGGTGTTATGGACCCAGAGGAGGGGGGTTACACGTGGCCCCTTTCAAAGTTTTACTTTGAGTTCTTCCTTCACGGAGCATAGTCCAATAATAGATATCCGAAAGAGAAAGCTTTGGAAGCGCAATCTCACGAGGCGTCGAGATCGCTTTTGAAAGCACCGAGGAATCACGAAAGTGCACATCCAATAGGACGTGGTCTTTTACTGGTAGAGCTCACAAGACTCGTGCAGCGTTCTTGCAATCTGGGCAGTACTGGTACAGTGCAAGGAGATCTTTGTATTCTTGCTCTTCTCCCAAGCTGTTTGAGGTATACACGAGGACATTCACCAGGGCGGTTGAACACGCGTAGTGGCGACCATCCTCCGAGGTGGAGACCTCAATTCGTGCGTTCGGAATCTTGGCGTTTTTCAGTTCTGCGAGAAGGACTTCCAAGCTTGTGGCCGTAAATTCTTGGAAGGGCATGTGTGGGATGCCCCCCGCGATCTTACTCTTCACCCTAGAAGGATGCGCCATCTCTTGCAGACCTGAGCCGATTATTATCGCTTCTAAGATACTTGGAGCACGAACGCCTCGCATAAGCGCAAAGTATCGTGCAGTGGTAAGTCGAAGTGTCAGAACGCTTAACACTTACATTTCGTCGAACGATTCCAGTTGTCATATCCGCCCAGCAGAGGCTTAGTCCTTCCTTAGCGGGAGCTTGAACGCTAGCTCTCAAGTCGCGCATTGTGAAAGGTTTCAAGGATTCTAACGTTGCACTCCTAGTCAACCGCTAACCAGGATTTCGATAAGACAAGGTCGGATAGCAAGCCAAGCCAGTATTGGAAGGGGTTAGATTACGATTTTCATAGGTCTAGCAAATGGAAACAGAAACCCCTCCAGAAACGATACATGAAGAGTACAAACTGTGGGATCGGTTAAGAAGAGAAGGGGATGAAGCAATCAGCGCTTACTGGACGATTGGCAGATACGACACGATAGTCAGAAGCTCCCAGTGAAAGAGCCGCTCAAAGTTCTGATGCGATGGGGAGACTATCTCAACACCGAAACGTTGGTCGCGGTTCCCAGAGAGGATGCCGTGAAACTCTTGGGATGAGTCGCTATTTCGCTTCGACGCATTCCGCCCATTTTTTCTTTTTGCTTTCAGAGGATCTCAATGAAAGAGAAATTCGCAGCCTCGATGTCGCGGATAACTCCGATGAATCTCGATTCCAAAAAATGGGTTAATCGATGGAACGGACTGATGCATCCTCGCATCAGACCTCCTGATAGCGGCGGCGCGAACCGTCTAGTACTGTTGTGTAGGTGATTGCCAGTCTTGGCCTGTCTGTCGTGTTGAAGAGCCGGTCGATGACGAGCTGTCTTTTTCCTTCCAGGCTTTGACGGCATCGATCATGCTCATTCCTTGCGTCATCTTCCCTTTCAGGAAGAGGTTGTATTCGCTGGGTTTGCGTTTCTCTTTCTTCACCGATTTCTTGCCAAGCTGCGCAATGGTACTCTCTTGCTGGGCGATCGTGTTCTGTTGTTTCTTGAGCATTTCAGTGTGCGATTTGATGGTGGTCTTGAAGTCCTTGAACAGCGTATTGTGGCTCTTTTCGAGTGTTGCTAGTTTGCTCTTCAGCTTGCTTATGTCCGCGAGGATGGACTTTGGTATTCCTGATGTTTTCGGCATGTCTATTTGCTCATTCGATGAGAAGAAAAGCATTCCGCATGGGCCTGAAACACCCGTTTGTAGCTGGATAAATCAGCGATTCGGACCCCGCCCGGAAAAGACCCGCCCAACATTTGACCTTCTATCTATGCGAACCTCCTATGATGGCTAGAGAAAGATACCGGTAGATTCTAGGAAACCCCAGATTTGGAGTGTGTCAGCAGGCGCTCGTGCCGAAGCTCTGGACGGAACTGTCGGAAGCCGACTCAGCCTGACCATAGAGACCCGCCGCAACAGTTGCGCTCAGGGTGAGAACAAGCCTCGACGAGAGGGGGAGTACGGTTGGGTTAAGGGTCGAGTGGGCAAACGTGACGTTGTAGGGTGCACTTTGACCCGGTCCAAAGGACGTATCACTCTGACTGGCGGTCCCGAGGACTGAACCGTCAACGGAGAGAGCGAAACTCAAGTGGCTCAGACTGGTCTGAAGTGAGGACGTGCTCCAGATTGAGCCTCTGATGTTGTAATTCAATGTCCTTAAGGAGTCTGATGGGGTAGTACAGTACCTAGTGACATTGAACATCTTAACTGTAAGCCCGCGGATCGACATGTCGCTCATCACGCCATAGGTAGCTCCCGCAGAATACGCAAGAATCAGAACAATGGCGACGATAAATTTCCACCCTCCCAGATGAAGCCGCCTACGAGGCTTTTCGGCAGTATCCGCCATGGGAGAATGAATGTGCTACGGCTTTATGAAACTAGCTGGAACTTGCTTAGTCAGCTTCAAGGGTCAGAGCTCCTTTAGCTGATAGCGTATCTGTTGGTTTACTGCCTAGGCTTGTCTTCTGTGGACTCTTCGACGAAGCCTTTCAGCCTTGAGACTAGGCTCGTGAACTCCATCGGAAATATGTACTTGGTCGAAGGGCTCTCTCCTATTTTCTTCAATGCATCGAGATATTGGATGGTCATCGTTCTTGCATCCGCGTTCTTGGCGGAGGCGTTAATGAGACCCAGTGCTTGAGCTAAACCGTCTGCTACGAGGATCTGGGATTGCTTGTTGCCTTCGGCGACGAGGATCGCGGACTGTTTCTGTCCTTCGGCTTGCAGGATGGCTGCGTTCTTCGCTCCTTCGGCTTTGAGTACGGAGGACTCGCGGATACCGTCGGATTCTGTGACCAGTGCTCGCCTGCTTCGTTCAGCGGTCATCTGTTTGACCATTGCGTCCTGGACGTCTTTGGGAGGTCTGATCTCCCGGATCTCGACGTTGGTTACCTTGATGCCCCATCGCTCCGTCACTTCGTCGAGTCTTGTCCGCAGGATCGAGTTGATCTGTTCCCTCTTTGACAACAACTCATCTAGAGGAATGTCACCTACGACGGCCCTGAGGGTGGTGGTGGCGAGTCCGACCGAGGCTCCGGTGAAGTTCTGCACTTGGACTATGCTCTGAGAAGCCTCGACGACTTTGTAGTAGATCAGAAAGTCGATATCTACTGGGGCATTATCCTTGGTTATTGCTGTTTGGTGAGGGACTTCGAGATACCGCTCCCTCAAATCGACCTTTACGAGCCTGTTGACTACAGGCAATATCAGTACTATTCCTGGACCTTTCGCGCCCTTCAGTCGTCCGAGGCGGAATTGGACGACGCGCTCGTATTCTCGTATGATCTTGACCGATGAAGCGACAACGGCTAGGAATATGATTAGGACTAGGACGCCGAGGACGAGGTAGACGTAGAGGGCAATATCATTTGCTTGCAGGATGAATGAGTCAAAGATCATTTTCTAGTTCTCTTCCTTCTCGACAATCAATCTAAGCCCTTTGATATCCTTGACTTTGACAAGCGTGCCTTTAGGCATGTCTGTTGAGCCGGTCACGGAGAAGTCTTCGGAACCGATGTTTGCGGTGGCGACTTCACCGGCCTTCAAGTCAGTAGTGAGCCGACCCTGTTTGCCTATTATAGCCTTGGGATTTTGCGCTAGGGGAATCTTCATCAGCGTCTCCCGAACCTTGTATAGGTAGATGCTTCCTAGAACTCCGCCTGCGCCTAGGATTCCGAGGATCGCGTACGTTAGCGGTCCTGCAGCGTTGAACGTTCCCGATGCGGATGGTGCCGATGCAGGTGAAGGCGCTGATGAGGGAAGGCTGAAGATCAGTAGAAAGCCTACGATGAATATTATGACGCCGGCGATGGCGCTGACGCCGTGATGCGTTTTCAGTTCTAGGAATATGAAGATGGCTCCAATGAGCATGAGAACGATCGATACGAAGGGCGCACCGAAGACTCCTAGTCCTAGGAGTGAGAGAGCTATAGCCGCGGCTCCTACTACTGTAAATATGAGGGTTGGATGATATAGATCAGCGAGTATCGCGAAGGTCCCTGCAAGGAACAGGATGCTGTCGAGGTTGGGGTCGCTGATGATTGATAAGAATGTCGACGTTATTCCGGGAGTGTGGATCGGGGCTCCGGCTGCACCCATCGTGGCGAGGGCGTCTTGGGTGCTTGAGACATTCAATACTACGTCTACGACGTGTTGTTGCCTGGCGTAGCACGAGGTGTATGTTTGGCAGCTGTAGGATCTGCCACCTGTAACCATTAGAGCGGTGGCTGTGGCGTTGCGGTAGCCCGGGGTGATCGATACCATGTATTGTGTGAACGCGTTGATGTCCTTGGTGAAGGTGGTATTTTCCTGGCCGGTCGGGATACCGGAGACGATCGGTGTCGCGGATCCTATGACGGTGCTTGGAACCATGGTTATGTTTGTTGATACTTCGGCAATGTATGCGCCTGCGCTGAATGCGTGGGCGCTTCCGGGGGCGATCAGTGTTGTGAAGTGGTTTCCAGCGCCTTCGTAGCTCGCGATCGCGCTGATGATGTTTTCCATGTTTACGCCTGCTCCGCCGTTTGTGTTGATGATCAGGATGAAGTTGTGGATGCCGGACGAGGTAGCATCGTTGATCGATGAGACTACGAAATCTTGGGCGCCAGGGTCAATATCCTGGTTTAGGGAGGCAACATAGACGTTTGATTGCGCGTGGGCCTTTTGGGGGAGAGAGGCTTGAACCGTGAGGATTAGCACGGCGAAGAGTAGGAGTAGTGCGATTCTTTGTCTAGTGACCTTCACCATTCAGCGAACGCACTTCGATAGATCATGGGAAAGGTCCCGCTTAAGCCTAACCTCGTGACGTACGCTCCTCTGAGATCTCCGGCGAAATAGCCCATTTCCGACCCGATCGCCAATCTAAAACATGTACCGTTGCTTGCGTGCAAATCGTTCAGGAATGGTCGTTGATTTCCCGTTACTGTGACTTTCCACTTAAGCCTAGATTGCACCCTGAATCGCGCGTCTCGCCCATTATCAGTGCCAAACGGGAAATTTCCTCCCCAAAAGGAGGGGGTCTTAGTGACTGACCTCCCCAGCTGATCCCAAAGGGTACACGCGGGTATCGTGAAACCCGAGACAGGCCAAGAACACGCCGTCTTAAGGAAACAAGCCCGAGTCTGGTTCAGACAGAATAAGATCTCAAAAAATTCTTATGACTTTTTGTAAGATCTTCGTGCGCCAGCGTCGTCCTTCTCGGAACCTGCTGAAACTAAACCTTGCCTGCCAATCCTCCCTTTCAAGCTCCGGATCAGGCGTAGCAAGCTAATTCAAGACCCCAGACAGCATTCGCGCGACCATGGACATTCGAAAGCTGGACTATTTTGCAAGACAGTCCGCCCTCCCCGAGATCGGCCGGTCCGGACTGCAACGCCTCCAATCAACAAAAATCGCTATAGTCGGGACAGGCGGCGTTGGAAGCGCTGCCGCCTACTTTCTCGCCAGCCTCGGAACAGGACGGTTGACACTTATCGACCAAGATGTAGTTGAGGAGAGCAACCTTCACCGGCTCCTAGGCGCTGATCAACACGACCTCTACCAGCCAAAGGCGGAAGTCCTCAGCCGAAAACTTGGCTCGCGCCATCCCTGGACCCGGACAGAGGCGATAGTCGAAACCCTTCGATCAGAGAACTCTGACGAGCTGCTACGTGACACTGATCTGATTGTTGATGGAACCGACAATCTTCGCACAAGATACGTTCTCAACCGATTTTCCGCAACAAACAATACTCCATATCTCTTCACCAGCGCCATCGCGAACCAGGGCCATCTATCCCTGTTCAACCCTCCAGCAACCCCGTGCCTCGAATGTCTAATGCCCACTGCGCAACCAGCGCCAACGGACAGCTGCGAGACCCTAGGAGTCACCTCAACAGCAGTAGGAATAATCGGGACCCTGGCAGCGTCCGAAGCCGCGAAGAAGGTGATTGGCTTACCCACGCGAGTTCTTGGACAATTGCTGACCATCGACCTTGCAGGGCCGGATTTTCTGTTCACCAAGATCGCCAAGAGAGATAAGTGTGCAACATGCAACGGTTCTCGATCAGAAACTGTTCACCACGACAGTGTGGTATTGTTGTGCGGCGACAATGTCGCCAACGTACTGCCTGAGAGGGAGGTCTCGCTAGAGCTTCAATCTCTCAAGACGAAGATTCCAAGAAAATCAATAGTCGCAAGCTCTGACTCAGTATTCGCATACACCAGACAAGATCACAGAGTATCCGTCTTCAAGACAGGCAGACTATTGATCGGAAACGTCAATTCCGAAGAAACTGCTAGACAAGTAGCCAACGAAGTATGGAACGAGATACTCTGACAATCGTGATAATCGTGAGAGACTCCTCGATTTCAACAAGCTTATACGGTTCTGACAGACGCGGTCCAAAATGCCGGGGGAACGAGGCCGGGGTTGGCATTGTCCACCGAAGGCCGATCGGCTCAGGCGACGGGCTGCAGAAACATCTCGTAGCAACCCGTAGTAAGCATCCAGGAAATGGATGGCTGAAGTGGGTTCGACTCCCACCCCCGGCTCCAAGAAAGAAGCCTGACGTGCCGTTACTCAAACGTGAACATAGGGGTACCTGATTCTTGCATATCAAATTCAGT
>MNGN01000058.1 GCA_001918745.1 Crenarchaeota archaeon 13_1_40CM_3_52_17
AGCTTAGAAGGCTCCAGATGACTGGAGGAGCGAGCTATACTGTTTCTCTCCCCAAGGATTGGGTAAAGGAGCAAGGTCTCAAAGCGGGAGACGTAGTGGCAGTACTTCCAAGGTCAGATTCGTCTCTTACCCTCGTCCCTCACGAGAAGATCCCTGCTGGTCAGAGCAAAGGCGCGGAGATCACACTCACACCTTCAAAGGATCAAGACAGGGAGCAGATCTTGAGAATTGTTGTCGCTCAGTATTTGGCGGGATATGATCTCATAAAGATACGATTTCCAACCGCGTCACGGCCCGACCTCCGCACTTACCTCAGAGAAGCTGCCCGACGGATGTTCGTCGGATCCGAGATTATTGAAGAATCTAAGGATGAACTGATAGTTCAATGCCTTTCAACCTATGGTGATTTCCCCGCCCCAAAGGTGATCTCAAGAATGAGTCTCATTTCCAAACTCATGCTACGGGACGCCGTGGAGTCGCTGAAGAATAGGGACATCGCTCTCTCTGACGAGATTGTCAAGAGAGATGAAGAAGTTGACCGATTCTATCTGTTCCTAATACGACAACTAACAATGGCTGTATTGAACCGGAGCCTGATTCAAGAGATTGGGTTATCGGATCCCCGAGATTGCCTTGTCTATCGAGTTGTTTCGAAGAGCCTTGAGAGAATAGCCGATCATGCGACCACAATAGCGAGAATGGCCTCAGAGATCGAAGCTCCCCTTCCACGGCGACTTGTTGACGACTTGTCTAAGGTGAGTGACTTGACCAGTTCTGTCTTGGAAGATGCTCTGAAATCCCTGACGAAAGTAGACGGAGCCTTGGCTAACACTTCAATCCTCTCTGCTCAAAGAATTGAGAAGGATGCTGAAGATGTGATGGAGAAGCTCTTCGACTTCCGTCTCAACCAGAAGACTGTTGTCGCGGTAAGACTGGCGCTTGAGAGCTTGAAACGCATCTCTGAGTATGGAGAGGACGTAGCGGAGATGACCATTAATCTGACTGCTAGAAGGAGAGAACTTTACTGACAGGTCGCTACGTAATCGTTTTTCTGGAACAGTTATTTAGACGAACATTTTGTTTGAGCTTGGTAGGCCGGGGTCGCCTAGCCTGGTAGGGCGTCGGATTGCTAAGCCAGTTTGCCTGGTTGCAAAGATCCGATGGGCCTTAGGCCCTCGTGGGTTCAAATCCCACCCCCGGCGCCATCACCGTTCAGTACGTCGAACTCACGAAAGAGATCGAACTCCTCTTCGATTCAAATGGCCAAGTGAGGGATATCAAGCAATTCAGGCTGAGAAAAGCTGGACCATTCATTGCGGGCCTCCTGCAAATTCACGGTTGTCGGGAAGAGGTCAGTCCGGCAGATGTTCTAGGTTGTCACGGAGCCGGAGAATTCGATTGGGAAAGGAATCGTCGGATTGAGAAGTCTTACGGCGAAGGCTATCTCTCCGGACTAGTTCAAGTCTCATCTTAAATAACCGATTACCTGAAAAATGCTCGGGGAATCTATGAGCATAAGTTGTCCGAAATGTGGACTTGAAGTTTCTAGTCCTCCAGAACGGAGGTGGAGATTTCAACGATACCGTGTCTCAAGGTTCCGATGCAGTCGAGGAGACAAGTTCAACCTCTACTCCGGAGAGAGCAGGACCTTTACCATTCCCAGAGCGGCATCCAACGGGAATCAATGCGGAGCCTGTAGGACTGACAACCCACGTGAGGCCATTTTCTGCAAGAACTGCGGGACCAAACTCCAACGATCTCCGGTCCTCTAGTCGCTATCGGCCTCAACCGGCGCTGTGAGGCCTCGGGTTGAACTCCACGAATCCTAAACCAAATTTTGAGTGCCGTCCAATATAGCTAAGGACGTATCGAAATATTCAACAACCTGAACCACCTCACAGAAAGACGACTATGCGAGTCAACATCGGTTTCATGATCCTTGTAATCCCATACCTAGCTGTTAGACGAGTGTTCAGAGTATTTTTTGGCAGATTGAAGAATTATGAGATTTTTCTAACTGCAGGTCTGGCCTCAACAACCGACTACCTTGAAAAAATCAAGATCCCAGAACTCGTCAGAACATGGATAGATGTCAGAACCAAATTCGGCTTCGAGAAAGAAGTCGTCAAAACAGCGTTGACGATCAGAGGAAGCTTATTCCTAGATGTGGGATCTGACGACGGCTACTATTCTGTGCTGCTATCGAGAAACTTTGATGCGATTACTGCCTTCGAACCCAATCCAGCATCCTTCCGGAGACTCAACCTCACGATTGCAACGGGTAAGCTCCGAAATGTAATCGCGCTGGACGAGTCTGTCTCGGACCACGATGGGACGGCAATTCTCTTTGTCAAGACTGTGAGGGGTCGACATTCACTAGAATTCAGCGAACCGGTATTCGCTCATGACCTAGGCGGAACAGAAGTTCGCACGGTCACGAGCCTTCCCGTTCGAACCGTTAAGCTCGACTCATTAGTAAAGCAGAGTGTAGACCTTGTGAAAGTAGATGTCGAAGGAGCCGAGTGGAGAGTGATTCATGGTGCCGAAGCAAGCATTGAAACAGGAAGGATCTTGAGATGGATCATCGAAGTACACGATAAAGGAGCCAGAAAGGAATTCGAGAATTACTTGCAAGAGAAGAATTATGACACTCGATGGCTCAGCGACAGACACCTGTTCGCCAGCCTTAAGCCCCGGTAAGAGGACTCAAATTTCTAAGCTGCTTCTAACCGCGAATTTTCAGTCTCGTTATCAGTCAGGATGACCGGTAGGTTCGTCGATCCCCTAGGTTGATCCGAGAAGTTATTTCTTGGAGGGAGATCTTTCACCCCTCCTGAATCTGTAGCCAGTCGGGTCGATCAACGAAAGTGACTGAAGTTACATTTCTCGCTCTCTCGGAATTCTATGAAAAACGTATGACAGTACGACGAACGGACGAACTCTGAATACGGAGTGAACAAGGGTCTTCCAGAATGGGTAACGAAGTTCTGCCCGAAACTTTCCATCCGAAACCTGCCGCATGACTGAGTGTTTCAAATCAAAACGCTGGAAGTGATAAACGGTGAAGGGGGCAATCACTGTACGCTTACTCTTTTGTAGCAGGACGGTGTCAACAAACTCGCCCGTAGGGTAACCTCTGATACGCCGAAGAAAATCAGAAGAAAGAAGCATAGCGCATCCTCTTACGCGAGGCGACAGTTTCAACCAGTAGGTCATCTTTTCCCAGAGCCTAAAGGTTCTAGAGGAAGAGATGACGTTGAATCCAACAATGTCGGCGATCCCGAATTGCTCGGCAACATTGTCAACGGAAAAATCGCACACAGTGTCGCTATCAAGGATGAGAAAGTGGCTAAACTCGTTAAGGACAGGATTGACTATGCTGGACACGAATCCACCGTAGGTCTCAGGTGGTTGAAACCTAACAACTACAGTCTTCACTCTTACTACCATCCGCGAACAACTTCTCGCACTTTTAACAGTCCGAGCTTCAGCCCGCTCTGTGCTCCTCCTGTGTACGAAGCCGGACCTGTGTGGTTGTGTATAATGGGAATATCTATCACGCCATGGGGCTCTCTTGGAATGATCATTTCGTGGACTCTCCCGATAAACCTAACTCGGTTAGAACAGAGCCTTCCGTTGTAGTTTGGATTGAAGACTGGAACGTATTTGTTGTTCACCAGCTCTATTCGCCTAACCCAATAATAGGGGAACTGGGGCTTTAGTCTACCGATATAGTCCAGCAACATCTTTGGAGCCTCTTCATCGCTGTCGACAAATAGGACATATTCGTCATCCGGTAAATCTTTGACGAAAGAATTACGAGCATCAGCGAAGTCAGTAATATGCCCGGGATAATCTTGTCCCAGATCAATAACTCTAAACTTCAATCCTATTCTCCATACTCCCATTTGCTCCCGGATTGGGAACCAAGTGGTCAATTCAGTAGAACCGAGGATCGACGTCTAAATGACTTTGCCTATGACTCGGCCCACATTCTAGTTGAGACCTCCTTAGTTAAGTAGATACGGGATGCAACTGCTTCCTGTTACGAAGAAGCTGTCGAGACCCTCCGAACAAAGCCACCTTCGTAATCCGAGACGCACTTTGCCAAGTCAGCTAGCAAATCCAGTGGCTTCTTGACCCAACAGATATTCGATCAGAGAACAAGCGAAGGAACAGGCTCAAAGAACACAATCCTTTTCGCCGGTCAATCACTAGTCCGCTTGAAAGACTATTAGAAGCCGATCCTAACGTTGTCTACGTGGCGTAGGCGTGAGCTGGGAAGTCATCGGTGCAATTATTGGCCTGACCGGCCTGCGCTTGGGATGGATAGTCAAGCGTCAGGTTCACAAAGATATATCATTCTATATTCTGCCTGGTCTTTCCAACCTTCGAAAGGTTATTCGATATGATCCTGAGTTTTCCTACGTTCCTTATGGTCTGATTTGGTATGCCATCAATGTGCCAATAGTGAGGCTGGGCCGTTATAGTGGTCGTTTCTGGATGGCAGTGTTGGCCTTAATCGATAGCCTCTTTCTGTGGTACAGTTTTCAATACTTGGGTCTAACCGTCTTCTTCGTCTACGTCGTGATAGGAACTTTCCAGTTGCTTCGAGCACCTTGGAATGCAAGCATTAACTGGCTGATCATGCTTGCACCGATTAGCTGGATATTCTTGCTTATGGCTCCGATTGCAAAGTTTCCTGTAGGCCTTCCAATCCAGGTTTGGAGGTACACTGGAAGGGCGGTTGGACACCAGCACAACTACATCTATTTTGGACTGTTAGGGACACTTTGGCTGATCGTCTGTAACCACCTATACTTGCTTCCCGAGATTGAGAGCTCGATTGTGATTGGTCTAGGAGTCGTCTGGTGTTTCATCTTTGTCTACGCGTACCTTGAGAGGAGAGCTGGAAGGAGGGAGTCAATGGCCGAACCACTTGCGTAGAATGATTCTCGGAAAGGACGAATAGTTGTACAGAAGGTTCAAATCGTGTTTTCAGCGCTCAGAAGGAGTAACGCGGTCCATCGAAAGGAAACCCAGGCCCTGAGCTGTTAGAAAGGGCATACTCTGAGAAAGCTTCAACCACAAGAATATTAACGGCAAGAACGGGAAGCCATCTCCTCGTAACTACTGAAGACTTGTAGAAAGAGAGTGCTAGCTAGAAGTGGAGGTTGAACCCGAAGGCTTCCTCAGTGAACTCCGAGCAGGCCTTACACGAGAAAGTATTGCCTCTCGCTTCAGAGCAGTTAGGAAGAATCTGGGTCTGATCTCTCGGGCGACGTTTCTTCACTATTCGATTCTCTCCTTGACCCTCGTTTTGGCATCACTTGTCCGACTGCTTCCTCTTCGCTGGGGAGCTTACATTTCTGAGTTCGATCCTTATTTCAACTTCAACGACATGCGGCAGGTTACAGCCAATGGCTGGCAGTCGTGGTATACCTATGTGAATACTAGCGAATGGTTCCCGTTCGGACGCGCTCCAGTGTCCACAAGTTACCCAGGGACAAGTTTCACTGGGACCTTGATCTACCAGTTCTTCCAGTCGATTGGCGTTAACATCAGCCTCTATGACGCGGCCGTCTATAGCCCAATCATACTCGGGGCCTTCGCCGTCTTAGTCACATACTTCTTCGCCAAGGACATGTGGGGGAAAAGTGCGGGGCTGTTCGCCGCTTTGTTCACCGCATTCAGCTCGAGTCTCATCAGTCGAACGGAGCTAGGTTTCTTCCGGAACGAGGGTGTTGGTGTCCCTACGATGATACTGACATTCCTATTCTTCATTCGAGCAGTAAATCCCGGGAGGAGTTTGAAGAGCACGATAATCTACAGTATGATGTCGAGCATCAGCCTCATCTACATGTCGTTCTCATGGGGAAGTTTCCGTTACGCCGCCGAGGTGCTTGGATTGTTCGCCTTGGCCTTAGTGGTTCTGAAGCGATACACCCCGCGACTTTTCCTTTCCTATGGCATAACCATTGGTTTCATGCTGTACATCGGGACAGAAATCCCGCTTCTCGGACACACGTTTCTGACCGAGAGTACCACCATCGCGTTGCTCGGAGTTATGGGCATCCTCGTTGTGATGGAGCTTGCAAGGCTTGCCCCTTCCAGCAGGGGAAGACTGGGCGTCTTAGGTCTTGGAATCGCGTCTGCAGCCGTCATAATCTTTGGGCTGATAAGTACGAAGGTAGTGTCCGGTGCTTTGCTTCAGGGAAAATTCCTCGCAACGGTGAACCCTTTCGTGCGGAACAGTATTCCGCTTGTTGCATCAGTTGCTGAGAACAGGCCTTCCACGTGGGCGAGCCTATACCTCGAACTGGGCAGCCTGATAATTTTGGGTGTCTTCGGTTTCTTCTTTGCCTTTCAACGGCTTCGCGAGGGCGACGTTCTCTTGATAATATTCGGCGTAACAGGCTTCTACTTCGCGGCCAGCCTTGTCCGGCTAACCCTGATTCTGGCACCGGTAATGTCGACTCTCGCAGCGATAACCGTGGTTGAGCTGGGAAAGCCTGCGATGGATATCATTCAGCAGGCGGTCATCTTTCCCCGACGGAAACTACGCTTCACTAGTAGGGTAAGCAGGGAGTTCAGTCTGGGCATTTTGCTCATCATTCTAGTCCTCGTAGTTCCGACTTTCATCAACGCCGTTCAGTCTGCCTACACGCCAACGACAATCGCCTCCGCCAGCCTTCCGGTCCGCGCGGCCGTGCCTGACTGGCTTGAGGCTCTCTCTTGGATGAACAATAATCTGCCGCACTCAAGTGTTGTCTTCACCTGGTGGGACTACGGTTACTGGATCACCGTGAACACTGGACTGCCCACCCTCTCAGATAACGGGACAGGGAATACAACCGCAATCAAGGACATCGCGACTGGTTTCATGCTGAACGAGTCCCTCGCTGTTCAACTGATGCGGCAGGAGAGAATTACTCACGTAGCCATCTTTGTCAGTTATAACAACCGTGGGCTCTGCGGCTCAGGTGGACCGCCCTTCTGCGGATACGGCGATGATAGCAAATGGTACTGGATGGTCCGTATAGGCAACAACACCTCGATCAATACCCCCATGGGGGTTGCTAGCGTGAGTTTTAGGCAGATTATCACGGACCCATCGACAGGCGCGTCAGAATACCATCGTATCGTGACGATAGATAACAAGACAACAGATGAGAGGATAACGAGTCAAGTTGGGACACGACCCAACGTGGTCCAGATCCCAACCAGCAATACAGTTCTCGGACTCCTGATGCGAAATGGTTACCCAGGAGGAAAACCGACAGATGCGAATGATACGGGACCTCCGTCTCCCAACTTTTTCGTCCAGGACTTTGCCTCTTCCTCATCGTACGTTCTCGTTTACTCACTCAGGTACCCTAACCAGCCGTCTATGACGACCCAGCTTACCCCGGCGATTGTCAAGCCTACAGGCGGAAACACCACCATTACGGGGACCCTGACGACCTCGACAGGAAAACCCGTTGACACAACGACTGACAAAACCCCGATCATCCTAGAATATTCAGCCAGCACGGGAACCAGTTGGACTTTCATAGCGAAGGTCAATGCTACTGCAGGGCATTTCGTCTACAACTGGACCGGACTCCCTGTGGGCAATTCGTATATTCTGGTCCGGGCGAGGTGGCAGGGCGATCCCGCTCAGCTCTTGGACATTGCAGTTACCACCCCTCAGCCCCTGACCTTCATGTGATAACGTTCGCTAGACTTCTGAAATCGCACTAGATCCTTCCATTCGCTGCCGGGCGTACCTATCGTCCGGCGAGAACCTTGGAGGGTGCGGATTCCTAGTCGGGGACCCACAAACTGGACAGGTTTCTTTTAGGGTGTATCTTAAGCAGTTTGAGCATCGTCGCATCAGCCATTTCATCCGAGCTTCCTTCCCTCGCCCCCAGCCTTCTTGATGGTCCCCAAGGCCTCTTCCACCGCGAGGCTCAGAGTTTTCTCGGCTGCTTCAAAGCTGGGAGCTTGTACCTCTATCCTGTACTTTGGGGAGCCTATGGAGTAGATTTTCACTTCGCTTCCGCGGGGTTTGCGGATCTTCTTCGCGCTGGTCAGGGCTTGCTTGATTATCTCGACTCCTCCGGGTTTGTGGCAGGTTATCGATACCGTTCCTCGGACCTTCGATCTTTCAAGTCGGATCTTCGTCTTGGTAACTTCGGCTATTGCTTGAGCCCATTCCGATGATAATCCGCCCTTTACAAGGACCTCGGGGCCCTCGTCCAAGGCCTCTTCGAGGGGAGAGTAGAGTCCTCCGAACTTGTCTAGGAGAATCTTTCTGATGCCCTCAGCGTCATCTACTGATTTTTTCAGTTTTTCAGCGGCACTCTTCAGGATCGCCTCAGCTTTTCGCTCCTTCTTCCACTCCAGCATCTTCTCAGATTTTTCTCTCCCAGTAACTCGTCTGAGGGAAAGATCTATCTGGTTCCGTTGTGAGCTGACGCGCAAGACTTTCAGAACTAGCTTCTGGCCCTGTCGCGCGTGTTCCCTGATGTTCCGAACCCAGGTGGTTGAGATCTCTGAAATATGGACGAGACCTTCGATCCCGCTGTACTCGTCGAGCTTCACGTAGGCGCCGTAATCTTCGACTCTTGTTACGGTTGTAACGACCAGGTCCCCGACTTCGGGCATTAGTGGTTGTGAAGCCTGGATACTCAACTCGATTCTTCCCCAGTTCTCCTAAGGGAGGGGCTGTAATATTTCTCCTCTGATCTCTGCTTTTCCACCTTTTGGTTGAGCTAGAAGTTCGTCGCAAACTGTGCATTTTACATAGTTGCTGGTTCTCTCGAAAATTACTTGTTCATTCGCGCACTTCGGGCACTTCACTTTCAGGAATATGCTTCGGGGCTTCGGAATTAGTTCCCATCGCAAGGGCTAGGCTCCGACCTCCAGTTTTCTCAGCCTGATGCCCAGCCTCTCAATTGTATAGTTGCAGGTTCGGCATTTCAGTTTGACAAGCGCTTTCTTGGTTGTCTTGGCGGTGCGTTTCAGTTCGGGAAATTTCTGCCCGCCGTAGCCGTGTTTTCGTCTTTCTTGTCGTCTGGCTCCCCACGATAGGGTCCGCTGCTTGCCCGCCTTGTAGACTGCAACGGCATGTGCTGTGTGATGTTTGCACTTTGGGCAGTAGGTGTTGATCTCCTTAGGATATTTCGTTTTTCTTCACCGTGGGAAAGACTGGTTTGGGAGCGGGCGCGTCCTTTTATCCATTATCCCTGTGGCTTGGCCTTATCTCGACTGCGGTGCCTTGCCGTATTAGGCTCTCAGCATTCTCGTACGGAAGAACGGCAATGTCCTCTTTCAGAAATGGTCCGTGAGTCTTCAGGTCTACACCTATTATGGAGGGCATGTCTTTGACGAATCGGAGTAGAAGCTTGTCTTTCTTTTTTTCTGGAGAGTTGGAGGGCTCTATTCCCTGAACTGTGTCTTCCTTGAACTTTCTATAGTGGCGGGCAAGAGTCGAGAGTTCTTCCTGAGCCCATCTCTCGGATGCGTGTGTTGTGGACTGGGCGTTTGTCTGGGACGTGCTCCAGATTTTCGAGAGTCTTCGGTCGATTAGTTCGACGACTAGTCGTTCTATTCTCGTTGTTTCCTCGTCTAGAAGGATGGCTTTGAGGGATCGTTGGTCTAGGTTTCTCTCGGTTTCCTTCAGTCTTCGGACGTACGAGGCGACGTCACGAAAGAACTCTGGTCTGAGCTGCTGGAGTTCAGGGCTGTGGAACTCGCGTCGCCATGCTTCAATCGTCTCATCATAGATAGTAACCGTGGACCAGCATCTCTCTTGAGGACGAGGCTAGATCATTGAGCGAGCTAATAATATCTTGACGGTGGGTCTAAGCGATGGGCTCTGCTCGGTGCTTGCAGAGAAGAAGCATAGCAGCGGTCGATGGCAACAGGAGAGTCTCGTCATGATATGGTCCGAACCGTTCTTCCCCGAGTCTA
>MNGN01000028.1 GCA_001918745.1 Crenarchaeota archaeon 13_1_40CM_3_52_17
AGGTCTTTTCAGATCACAAGCCAAGTACGACTTGGGTGGATTTAGAATGGTTCGCTCGGAGAGTACAGGATTTTCAAGCTTTGAAAACAAAAAACCAACTTTCGAAGACGAGAGTCATGGTTCGGTGGGAAGGTTGTCAAATTGAGCAGACCCCAGTCTTTCAGTCAGGTACTTCTTGACTGTGTAGACGAGGGACTGGCCGTTCTCGGAAATGAGCCTAGGCAGGCCGTCTACCAGTACCTTGCCACAATTCATTCGCTCGACCGGGAGCAGATTCCTGACAAAGTCGATGAGTTCGCAAATGGGCTGAGAAAGGCGCTGGGTGGCGCATCAAGAGTGATCGAGAGACTCATCCTAAAGAAACTGTTTCAGAGGATAGGATCTACGTTCCGTGAGACGGCGGAACTGGAGTTCGCAGATTATGTGCGGGACGCTAAGCGCAGGTTTGATATGACAGCAACGAAACATGGTGATCCTTTAGAGGGCCTTCGGTCAAAGAAGGGTCAGGTTACCGGTTAGAGAGTCGAGCAGAACGGCGGGAGCCGGGCCGAGCCCCAGGCAGGTAATTGTTCCTGGTGGGACTTGTGTTAGTCCCCTATCCCTGACCAAGTGGACTGGAATCCCTTTGGATCTACCCTTTCTCTCTAGCTCTAGAACACTGTCGAGGTCGGGGACTTTCAATGCGACCTTCATTTGCCCTTCATCCATCCACGACTTCCACCAATCATGCAGATGGGTGCGTGCCTCTTCCGCAGCGGATACCGCAGCGTGTGCACACTGGACGGCCGCCTTTCCTCGTCCCATTTCCAGATCCAATCTTACAATGAGCACCTGTTTGAAACGAAAACTCTCTGACATGATTGGCAACATAGGAGTGATGGTATTTTAACGCGAAATGCGGGAACTCTAAAGCAGACTCGAATGGGTTCGCCGGTGCAGGCCTTTTCAGCTACGATCTCCACGATTATTCACGCAACCGAGGACCCAGCCAAAGTTGCGCAAGCTATACGAAGCCTATTACCCACCGAGACACCTGTAGACGAAAAGGTCAACAAGGCCAAGGGTCATCATGGCAATGAAATCGTGACCATGGTATTCACGATAAGAAAGCCGAAGTTCGTGGGAGATTTTCTCCGAAGCATTTGGAACGGTCTATCCCTGTTAGATAGAACTGGGGTGTTCTCGAGCTTGAGTTCAAGAGTTGATCATTCAGGCACTCTATTCCTCCGTATTGACAAGCAAGAGGCGCTAGGGGGGAAAGTTCGACTTCAAGACACAGACCCGATCAAAATCGCAATCTCGTTCAGAACAATGTCGCCGAAGGGTTATGGGTTCGTAGACAATATTCGAAGAAAGCTAGAAGAAATTCAAGACTAGAAATTGCTCTTGCATCGAGACCCACAGCCTATTATTCTGGCCCTCAAGAATTGAGGTTGGGGAATGACGAAGCCAGTCCCAGCTTGACCAAAAGGATGATGTCCTCAGCGACGGGCCGACCCCAAAACGTAATGCAACTTCGAGACAAGGCCTCGGGAAAGGTTTTAGTACGCAGTCGCCCGGTTCACCGCAATTTCAGTTAGGTGCAATAGTTTGTCCATGTTTGCAGTTCCCGGAGCTTACGACCGGGCAATAACCGTATTCTCTCCGGATGGGAGACTGTTTCAAGTCGAGTACGCGAGCGAGACAGTGAAGCGAGGCGCAACGGTCCTAGGCATCGCATCACCTGAAGGAGTTGTTCTCGCCGCCGAAGAGCGAGCGGGTTCGAAGCTGCAGGATCTTTCCTTCATGTGGAAGATATTCCAGATTGATGATCATGTAGGAACCGCTGTCGCTGGTTTGAGTTGCGATGCCCATATTCTCGTCGACCAGGCGAGGATTTACGCGCAGAGTAACAGGCTGATGTATGACGAGCCGATTGACATTGAGATTCTGACCAGGCGCATAGGCGAAATAAAGCAACTTTACACCCAGCACGCAGGAGTACGGCCGTTCGGGATTTCGATGCTCTTTGGAGGGGTTGACAAGAAGGGTAGCAGGTTATTCTGGACTGACCCAAGCGGCGCCTT
This sequence comes from Crenarchaeota archaeon 13_1_40CM_3_52_17, assembly GCA_001918745.1. Classification (GTDB taxonomy): domain Archaea; phylum Thermoproteota; class Bathyarchaeia; order 40CM-2-53-6; family 40CM-2-53-6; genus 40CM-2-53-6. The sequence goes on from MNGN01000028.1 coordinate 2,067, forward strand.
CTTCGCCTATAGGGCTTGGGCAATCGGCGCGGGTGGCGATGCGGCTAATGAAATACTTGAAGCTGAGTATCGAGACAACCTGACCATGGATGAGGCTCTATTGCTGGGAATGAAGTGCATGACAAAGGTCTTGGAGGGGAAGGCTGAACCTCAGAAGATACGGGTCGCGATTATCCCGAGGGAGACGGGTAAATTCCAGAAACTCCCCGTTGAAGAGGTCGACAAGTATCTCCGAAAGCTGGATGCTGGTAAAAAGGCACCGGCTGGAAAATGAGTGACAAGTTCACAACGGCACGCCTCTCCAAAGGCCAGGACCGTTTTGAGATCTTAGTAAAACCTGAACCCGCTCTCGACTACAAGCTCGGAAAGCCCATCCCCATTTCTCAAGTACTAATGATCGAGGAAGTGTACTCGGACTCAGGCAAAGGAACGAGGGCGTCAGAAGAGAAATTGCAGAAACACTTCGGTACCATTGACCCGGTCAAAGTGGCGGAAGAAATCATGAAGTCTGGTGAGCTTCAACTCACCACAGACCAGCGTCGCCAGTTGATTGACGACAAGAGACGCCAAATAATATCGATAATTTCACGGAATGCAATCGACCCTCGTAGTGGAGCACCCCATCCCCCTCTTAGGATCGAGCAGGCTCTAGAACAGATCAGGATCTCGATTGATCCCTACAAGAGCGCCGAAGAACAGGCAAAACAGGTCATAGAAGATCTTAGGCCGGTACTTCCCATCAAGTTGGAGCAGATGCGGATAGCCGTGAAGGTTTTTCCGGAGCACGCCGCAAGGGCTTACAACGCGTTCAAGAGCTTCGGCACGGTTACCCGTGAAGAATGGCAGACGGACGGCGCTCTAGTAGCAGTTATAGAGATGCCTGCAGGCATGTATGGCTCGTTCACGGATAGAGTCAGCAAGATGACACAGGGAACTATTCAGATGAAGGTCCTGAACTAGAGGAAGACATGATGGTAATTGTAGCAGAACCGAAGCAAGTGGTGGCACCCGGTGAACTCCTTGCCGAAGGAGACCATGTGCTCGGCGACAACTCGTTCAAGGTTGGAACTCGGATATTTTCGGCCTGCATAGGAATATTCGAGGTCGATGGCACCAGAGTCACCGTTGTCCCTCTCAAGGGCGGGTATTTTCCGCGGGTTGGAGACCTCGTCGGCGGCAGAATCGTGGATGTCGGGCTGTCAGGTTGGACCGTGGACATACGCGCTCCGTACGAGGCCATGCTTCCTGCATCCGAGACTCCAGGTCCGAGAGGACCTCGGCGAAGAGATCTTTCCGAGTCATTCGATGTCGGAGATATGGTGCTGTCTCAGGTGCTCGCGTTCGATAGGACGCGAGACCCTCTTCTCACGGTGAAGGGTCCTGGGCTGGGCAAGATCTCCAACGGGCGGGCGGTGGAGATATCCGCTGCTAAGATACCTCGTCTGATAGGGAGGAAAGGCTCGATGATCAGTATGCTGAAGAGGGAGACAGGTTGCCAGATAACGGTGGGACAAAACGGCGTGGTTATGGTCTGGGGCAAGTCTCCCGAGAACGAAAGGGTCGCAGTAGAAGCCATATACATGGTCGAACGTGAGGCCCATACAAGAGGATTAACAGACAGGATAAGGGAAATGATCGCAAAATCAAACGTGGTAGGAGAAGTTGCCAGAACCCAAACAGCCTGAAAAACTGATCGACGACAAAGGCATCAGGATAGACGGTCGTCGTCTTGATCAGCTACGGCCCATAAAACTCGAAGTAGGAATACTAGACAAGGCCGATGGTTCCGCCTACATTGAACAGGGAAAGAACAAGATTCTTGTCGGAGTCTACGGGCCAAGAGAGGCACACCCGAAACATATTGCACTTCCAGATCGTGCCGTTTTGAGATGCCGATACCGCATGGCCCCGTTCTCCGTGGATGAACGAAAGAATCCTGCGCCCTCAAGAAGAGAGATGGAGCTGTCTAAGGTAATTCGAGAATCACTTGAGTCCGTGGTTCTGACAGATCTCTACCCTAGAACAACCATCGACGTCTTCATCGAAGTCCTACAGTCCGACGGTGGGTCTCGTTGCGCCGGAATTACCGCAGCATCGTTGGCATTAGCCGATGCGGGAATACCGATGAGAGAGCTGGTCGCTGCATGTGCCGTCGGCAAGATTCAGGGACATATGGCACTGGACCTATCCGATGCTGAAGACAAGTACGGTGAAGCAGACCTTCCCGTAGCATGGGTACCTAACGCAAATCTAGTCACCCTCCTCCAAATGGATGGAATACTCACACCCAACGAGTTCGAAAAAGGACTCACGATGGCGCTAGACGCGTGCAAGACCATACATGGCATGCAACAAGAGGCATTGAAGAAGAAATATCTAGTTATCAAGGAAGTCGCTGAGGAAAGGGAAGAAACCGAGGTAGTAGCCTAGTGTCATTCACTCCCCAACTTCCACCTGTCGCGAAGCTTGAACAAAAAACCGTCGCCGATCTTGTCGCAAACGGAAAGAGAATAGACGAACGAACCGCTGACAGCTACAGGCCATTACACATACAAGTGGGCCTGATAGAGAAAGCCAACGGCTCAGCGCAAGTACACCTCGGCAAGTCAAAAGTTCTCGTCGGGGTCAAGGTAGAAACCGGAACACCATTCCCGGACACACCGGACGAAGGAGTGCTCACGGTGAACGCCGAGCTAGGTCCGCTAGCATCTCCACTCTTCGAAACAGGACCGCCGAGTGAACAGGCCATCGAACTAGCACGCGTAATCGACAGGGGCATCAGAGAGTCGAAGGCCGTGGACATGAAATCGCTCGTCCTACTCAAAGGCAAAAAGGTCCAGGTAGTCTTCGTTGACATCTACATTCTGGATCACGACGGCAACCTAATAGACGCAGCATCCATAGGGGCTTTGGCGGCCCTTGCGAGCGCCAAACTGTTGAAGGCAGAGCTCAAGGGCGACGAGGTCGTATACAAGCCTGGGCTTCATCCGCTGCCGCTCAACAACCATCCTGTAGCAGTCACGTTCGCCAAGGTTGGCAAGACAATCGTTGTAGATCCCGTACTCGAGGAAGAGCAAGTCATGAACGCGAGGCTGACAGTCACCATCGAGAAGAACGGCAACATTTGCGCCATGCAAAAAGGAGGCCTATCAGGCTTCACCCAAGACGAACTGAAAACGATGGTGCACTTGGCTGTACAGAAGTCGTCTGAGAATCGGGCGAAGATATTGGCAGCTGCGAAGGGCTAATGGGGAAAAAGATAGGGCTCGCAGGGGGCTTCAGCGCCCGGTACGGAACAGTCACCCGTCGACAGTACGTAGAGATAGTTACTGGACTTAGAGGCAAGCACGAATGTCCGAGATGCATGTTTAGGACCGTCAAGAGATGGAGCGTTGGCGTTTGGCACTGCAGAAAATGCGGATACAAGTTCGCCGGAGGAGCATACACGCCACGTACAAAGCTCGGCGAGATCGCCGCAAGAGCCACCAGAGGTCTCATGAGTCCGTCGACATTGTCAACAGAGCTCGACAGCCTCCGCGCAGGCGCCAAAGTGGCAGTCACCGTCGCACCTCAGATCAAAAAGACGCGGGCCAGAAGAAAGAAGGTAGTGGCACCTGAGGCCGAAAAGAAATCCGAGGAGGCCCCGATTGAGGACCCCCAGCCAGCCTCAATTGCAGATGCTGAGGCCTCGGATCAGCACGTCGAGAATGCCTAAAGAATCAGAACTCCTACTATCCATAGATTTTTCCTCACCAAAAATTGCACGAACGATTTTCTCTTCGGTGACACCTGAGACTCAACAGACTCCAGGGTATAGATCCTTCACCAAACTAGAGGCTAACGGGCGTGCGCTAACAATGCGTATTCAGGCGCAAGATCTGGTTGCCTTGCGAGCCGCGTCCAATTCCTTCCTGCGTTTCATCGTGGCTTGTTTTAGGGCGATCGAAGTTGTTGCACCCTTTTATAGGACGCGCCAAGTTCCCGATCGCCCGGCGCGCAAACTTGAGCGAAGAAGTTGAACTTCCACCCCAGCTGCAGGAGCAACTTGCCAGACTGCAGCAGCTTCAGCAGACACTACAGGCAGTAACCTCACAGAAGCAACAGCTTGAGATAGAGCTCTCGGAGACGGATAGGGCGCTTGCCGAGCTCGACAAGATCACTGATCAGACCTCCGTTTACAAGAGCGTTGGCAGCCTCCTATTGAAGTCCGAGAGACAGACTGTTCTTTCAGAACTGAAGGAGAGGAAGGAATTGCTTGGAACCAGGATCACAGTTTTGGGAAGACAAGAAGAGCGAACGAAAGAGAGGATGAAAGAGCTTCAAACCAAGCTCCAAGAGAAGCTCCGACCTGCAAGCGCCGCAGCTAGCTGAAAGCCGGCCGGTGCCGACGAGTCCCGTCAAGACAAAGACGGTTTGGAAAGGATTTCTCCGGTCGCTGTCAACCTCTGCTCGCGTGGCAGACCACGTCGTCCTGTTATGTCATCAGAACGCAGACCCTGATGCAGTCTGCTCTGCTTTCGCTCTACAGGCGCTTCTGCATAAGCTTGCACCAGGAACTAAGGCAACGATATCGTGTCCTGAGGGAATCAGTGCTCCAACAAGGCAGTTAATGGAAAACCTCGGCATCTCGACACCTGATCAGAAGATTCCGGTTGACGCTGATTTGGCCGTGCTTGTTGATACGAACTCGCTTGATCAGCTTGGAAGAGCGTCCGGCGCTCTATTGAAAATGGAACACGGTCTGATAGTTGTCGACCATCACCATCCACACCCTGATACTGTGAAGCTCGCAAGTCAGATGATTGTCGACGAGTCGGCCGCTGCGGCCGCGGAAGTAGTCTTCCGTCTGTTCGAGGCATCTATGGAGGAACTGGAAAGAGTGGAGGCGACTGCCTTGATGGCCGCGCTTTTTGTGGAAACGAAGCATTTCCTGCTTGCTAGAGAGTCCACCTTTGAGGTTGCGGCCAAGCTTGTGAAAGCCGGGGCGGATCCGCGACGACTCTCTGGTATGCTGAGTTCGCCAATGAATCGTTCCGAGAGAGTTGCTCGCCTAAAAGCCGCAGAGCGATCGAGTGTCACCATGCTCGGGAACTGGATCATCATTACATCGCAGCTTGGTTCGTACCAGTCCTCAGCCGCGCGAGCCTTTCTGACGCTGGGCGCGCACGTAGCGTTTGTTGCCGGCGAAGTGAAGGAGAAGGTACGGGTTAACATGAGGGCAACGGAGGATTTCTATGGAAAAACAGGCGCGCATTTGGCGAGAGATGTGGCGATTCCCTTAGGGAAGTTGTTGGGCGGAGTTGGCGGGGGGCATCCAACTGCTGCAGGACTGACCGCCTCAGGAGCGGTGGACGAGGTCCTGACCGCATGTGTGAATCGTCTCAGAGAATTTGTCGGTTCGCTCCAGACCTAAAATAGCGCGGATGCTCATCGTACCATTATAGAGTACTAACTCAGGAGTGAGTAGGAGACTTTGGCTGGGACTCAAGAGGAAATCGTTGCCGCTCACGGCCTTGGGTTCCAATACGCCGGTTCTAATGTCAAAGCTCTAGACGATGTCAATATCGTCATTCGTCAGGGAGAGTTCCTGCTTCTGACCGGCCCTAGTGGTTGTGGAAAGACTACTCTCTGCCGGTGTCTCAACGGTCTGATTCCCAACTTCCACCCTGGGGAAATGTCGGGAGAGCTTCTTGTCGACGGGGTGAGTGTCGCTGCGGAGACGACTAGTGAGCTTTCACGCAAGGTTGGCTATGTTTTCCAGAATCCGGAGAACCAGCTCTTCGCGCTAACTGTTGAGAAAGATGTGGCTTTCGGACCCGAAAACCTGGGCTTGACGAGAGACGAGATTAGGGATCGGGTTGACTGGGCCATGGATACTGCCGGAACGGTTGCGCTTAAGGATCTAGCGCCGTACGAGCTGTCAGGGGGTCAGCAGCAACGGGTCGCCTTGGCCGGAGTCTTGGCGATGAAACCGAGCGTGATCGTTCTAGACGAGCCAACATCGTTCTTGGACCCGCGGACCGCTGAGGAGGTTATGGCTGCCGTTGACAGTCTCCGGAGGGAGAATGGAATTACTGTTATCGTTGTTGAGCATCGGTTGGATCTGGTGGGGAGGTATGCGGAGCGAATCGTGGTTATGGATCATGGAAAGATTGTGGCGGATGGAAAGGTCGAGGATGTCCTCGATTCCGAGTTTGACCGGCTAAGCGGGTTGGGTATCGGTCTTCCAAAAGTTAGCGTTCTCTGGTCACTGCTCAAGAGAGACGGGCTGGTCAACGAACGTCTTCCAACTCACGTCGAGTCCGCGGTCAAGATGCTGTCGGAGAGGCTTCGCGACTGATCCTCGTCGAGAAGGTCTCCTTCACCTACCCGTCAGGTCAAGTGGCACTAAGCTCTGTCGATTTGAAGATCGACAGCGGTGACTTTCTCGCGATCATGGGAGAGAACGGCGCGGGGAAGACAACGCTGGCGAAGCAGTTGAATGGTTTGTTGAAGCCCAGGCTAGGCAGGGTTACGGTCGATGGACACGACACTACAAAGAAGAGTGTTGCTCAACTCTCTAGAAAGGTAGGGATTGTGTTTCAGAATCCCGATCATTTGTTATTCTCGGAAACTGTCAGGGAGGAGGTTGGGTTTGCTTTGAAGAACTTCGGCTTTGAGCCTGGCGTCGTAGTGAAACAGGTAGAGCGGACGCTTGAATCTCTTGATCTAGCTCATTACGCGGACACGTCTCCTTTCTTGTTGAGTGGCGGGGAGAGAAAGAGGGTGGCCTTGGCTGCTGTATTAGCTTGGGAGCCGGACTATCTGATCTTGGACGAGCCTACTATTGGGCAGGACTACCAGCAGAAGGAGCGCCTGCGCAACTTCATCCTCCAACTCAACTCTCAGGGGAAGGCGGTGGTGATGGTGACTCATGATGTGGAGTTTGTGGCAGAATGCAACCCAAAGGTTGTCCTGATGTCCAAAGGACAGATTGTCGCCCAGGGACGGGCGGACGAGGTCTTGTCTGATGATGGTCTGATCGAGAAAGCGTCGCTGGTTAAGCCTCAGATGGCCAAGCTGTTCAGCCAGCTAGCCGGTTTCGGTTTTCCGAGGGATGTTGTTGACGTGCACAGGGCGAAGATGCTGTTGGCGGAGAAGCTGTCGGAGGTGAGGGTTCGTGTCGCTCAGAGTTCTTAATGGGTTCAAGTTCTCAAGCCTCAAGACCCCTGTTCACCGGCTGGACCCAAGGGCAAAATTCCTACTGGTGATAGGGATCATCGTGCCCTCGCTCCTGTTCACCAACATCTACATGCTGGCGGGACTGTTGATTGTCCAGGTCCCGCTGCTCATGGTTGGCCGGGTGACCAAGAGATGGCTCCAATCTCTCAGAGCAGGCGTACTTCTTTCAGCTTTGATCTTTGTCGTGAACTTCTTTACCGGACCTTTGGTGAACGCTGTGGCGCTGACTCTCCGATTTCTCTTGTTGATGACGACTTTCAGTTTCTTCTTCATGACCACCTCCCCCGATGATCTCGGGTTGGCGATCGACAAGGTTGGTTTTATCCGATGGCTCTCACGCCGTTGGCTGGGCTATCCAAATGCCCTATCCTTCACCTTCACGACCGCCGTGCGGCTTGTGCCCACGATGGCTGTGGACGCGCAGACAGTTGTGGATGCGCAGCGGTCAAGGGGGCTGGAGCTGGACAAGGGAAACCTGCTGAAGCGGGTCCGGAACTATATTCCGATATTGATTCCTCTCCTCCTGATCGCAATCAGGAGAAGTCTTGAGCTGGCAGAAGCGCTTGAGGCGCGTGGGTTTCCAGGAAAAGAGGGCCGGACCTCACTGTTCGAACTTCGATTCAAGCCAGTTGACTATCTTCTATTGGGAATATCCCTGGCAGGGATTGTCCTATCTTTCTGGGTCTTCTTCCACTACCGCGTCCCAACGATCTAGAGAAACCAGCCCGAGGGTAAACACCTCTCTTGCGTCACGAGATGCTCTGTGCAAGACCCCCCCTACTGGAGAGGTTTCTCATTGTCTGGCATTGATTCCAGGCGAGTCTTGCTATTCAGGGCTTGTCTTGGGCTTGGATGCCTTAGCTGTTTTGCGCGGCGTGAAGAAGGATTTTCCACGTGTTCTAGGGACAGGGCGTCAGATTTGAGATCAGGGCTGATAATAGGCGATTTCGTGTCAGGGCGAGTTCTGGATCATGAAGGGGCGGGGCGCGGGAAAAAATGGCCCCCCGGGGGGTCGCAGATTAGTTAGCAGAAAAGAATTGTTTGAGAAAAAGAAAAGTTAGAGGAAAAACTGGTTAGAGAAAAACATATTTAGTTTTGAGGGGGAAAAGAGGAAGAGGGTGAAGCAGACAACCCAAGCTGTGAACAGGCCATGCCTTGGCATGTCCACCCGAACAAGAAACTAGGTGAGTTTTCTCGGAGGCTTTCCTTGGAACGGATTCTCCGCATGCCATCTAGCCCCAAACACGATGAGTCGAACTATCGCTGGAAGAATGTCGATACCTTTCTCAGTCATAACCCACCGAACAACGGGTCGTGGTTCAAGATTCTCCTCTACTCTTTTGATCATTCCTGTTTCTTCCAGTTCTCTTAGCCTTCTGCTGAGGATTCTTGGATTGAGCCGTGGGTTTGATCGGAGGAGACTGCTGAAACGATCGACGCGTCTCAATCCAATGTCCGCGAGGATCAGCAGTGCCCATTTGCGCCCTAGCACACCGAGATCAGGCTTAATGGGACGAGCCGCGAAGAACTCTCTCTCTACACTCTCAATGGCGCGTCGTTGCATTGGCATGTGCATGCTACTATCCTTCTGAGTCCCTACCTATGTTATAGGGAATGATGACTTTCTTCATCCTAGATGCGCTTTGCTGACGACTATAACCGATAACCTTAGACTCGCCGGGCGCGCTTGGGTGGACAGCATCAACAAGCGATCGCGCGAAGAATTTCTAGACCTCCACAGAGAATCTGTTGTGCTCTATGACCCGACCCTCGGCTCATTCCAAGGACGATCCGCTCTAGACAAAATGTGGAAGGGCCTGTTCAGCATGTTTCCCGACTATCAGATCAGAAAGGTTCGAAGTTTTGGCCAAGACGACTGGGTATGCCTGGAAGTTGAGGAGAGCGGAACCATGAAAGGACCCATCCACGCAGGACCAAGAGAGATTCCACCAACTGGGAAGAGTTTCAAAATTCCCAGCTCGATCATAGCAAGAATCGAGCAACGTCGTATCGGAGAGGTTCGCATCTATTTTGATGTTCTCGGTCTAATGGCTCAGCTCGGCCTAGGACCCTAGACACAACAATCCGGACCTCATCGCGCTCTCCAAACCTCATCGGTCCTAAGCAGGATCTGGTCAGTAGTATCCATAAAATCAGTAATACTCATAAGCTCATCTATTCGCTGCTAATATCGAAAAGATCTTGACACAACCATCTGCTACTGCTCCGGCAAAGAAAATGCTCTCCAGGACTGTGATCTTAGCCATTGTCGTCATCGTTATTCTGGCAGTAGGCATCGGCGCTGCTGTTGTCCTACTGCGTCCCGCGCCCGCGGCCTCGATAACCCTCTGGTACAATAGCACCGGTCACTACGGGGACACAGAACCAGCGGTTGCACAGCTGATCAAGGCTCAGATTGAAGCGACTGGCAAAGTGACGGTCAATCTTCAATCAGAAGACTGGGCAAGCTACCGAGCTGATTTTGCAAAGGGCAACCTTCCTTTCTTCCTCCTCGGCTGGTACCCCGACTACTTCGACACAGATGACTACGTGTCACCCTTCTACTCAACCGCCGGCGCACAAAGCGAAGGAGCCTTCTACACTAACGCCACCATGGACAAGTGGATCACCAATGAGACTGCGTCAGTTGACCCGACAGTGCGAGGGGCTTACTTCCAGCAACTCCAGACCCAATCTGCAAAGGATGTCCCGTACATTCCTCTGTGGACGACAAACGCTCACGTTGTCTACGACTCTGACATCACAGGTGTGTTTCTGCATCCCGTCGTCTTCAAGTATTTCATCATGAACAAGCCTGGCTTCGACCACATCACTGTCGGAACAACCGATTCTCCCACATCCTTCGACCCGGCTCTCGCCTACGACTACTTCTCCACGAACATCATCAACCAAGTCTTCGACACGCTTCTGGTCTATGAACCGACGAACGGAACACTACTTCCAGGACTTGCTGCCCAGGTACCAACTGTCGGTAACGGCATATCCGCCGACGGCAAGACCTACACATTTCAACTACGCCCCGGATTGACCTTCACCGATGGTAGCTCGTTGAACGCTACTACGGTAAAACGTGCCATACAGCGAGTAATCAGCCTTAACTTGCAAGGCAGTGCCGAATTCCTCCTTGAGCAAGTCGCGGCGCTTGGAAAGACCCCCACCATAGACACTCCAAACTGCCCTGGTCCCTGTACTACGATCGTATTTCACCTGCTACAGCCGGTAGGCTTGTTCAATCAGATAATGGCTTTCTCAGTCGCCGCCCCAGTGCCTTGGTGGTACAACCAGACAGGAGCACAGCAAGACGTAGTTAATGGCAACGTGAAGGTCACTGGCGATGGCCCATATTCTCTAACCTCACTCACTTCGAACCAGCAATACGTCCTCCAAAAGAACACCAACTACTACAACCCAGGATTGTACTCGGCGTTCGGAATACCAACGATTCCCATTCTAAGCAAGATCATCATCAACCGGTACAGCGACTCCTCATCATTGAAACTGGCGATTCAGACCCATCAGATCAACATGGCATACCGAACCTTGAACCCAACAGACCTTACTGCTTTACAGGGCTCAGCGGCTTCTCTGAATCTCAAAGTGGACATTGGAACGAGCCCCCAGATAAGATTCCTCGTGTTCAACGTCAAGACCGCACCCTTCAATGACGTAAGGGTTAGGCAGGCAATAGCGTACGCGGTAGACAGAAGCTCGATCGTCAGCAACGTGTTCCACGGATTCGCTGTCACTCTCTACTCGATGGTGCCACCCGGATTCTTCGGCCCTGACTATTCGAGTCCCGTGTTCCAGACGGCGTACGGTTCTTCACCGGACGTTGCGAAGGCTACGAGTCTTTTCTCCGCTGCCTCTCTTGCCATTAGCCTCAGCATGTTCCAGACAGACGCGCTGGAAAGAAACTGGCTGTGACAGAGACCCCACCCACTCCCTCTCCCTTTTTTAGCATCTCACGGCAAGTTCCGCTGTAGGTGCGCTGATGCCCAAACAGGGGTCCCTGCTCGCCTACACTGTCTCCCGACTCATACTCGCGCTGCCGACCCTGCTAGTCCTGCTCACGGTGCTATTTCTAGTATTGAGGATTCTCCCGGGCGATCCCATAAGCGCGCTTGAAGCAGGCAGAAGATCCACTCGGGATATAGCCGCGGACAAGGCTAGGCTTGGGCTGAACCTGCCCTGGTGGGTTCAATACCCCGTTTACCTTAGCCAGGTTTTCTCTGGAAACTTCGGCACCTCGCTCGGCCAGATATACTTGGGACAGCCGGTCCTCCAGGTGATCCTGCAAAAACTCCCTGCGACTATCGAGCTCGCAACTGGGGCCATGCTGGTCGCCACCCTCGTTGGAGTGGGGACCGGAATAATTGCGGGCTCACGACGGGACAGGCCTCCCGACATCGTAGTCAGACTCTATGGTAGCATAATCTGGGTCATCCCCGTCTTCTGGCTGGGCCTGATGCTTCAGCTCGTCTTTGCCGTAGGATTGCATTGGTTCCCCCCTAACCTACGATACGAGCCAGACCCAGTATTCTTCCCACCACCATCGCATCTTACAGGACTATACACCCTCGACTCCTTGCTCGAAGGCCGGATCGACAAACTCGCAATCTCCCTAGCCCATCTCGCCCTCCCCTCCCTGACTCTCGGGCTCGTGCTGAGTGGATTCTTCACTAGAACGGTCAGAGCAAACCTTCTTCGCACAATAAACTCTGACTATGTCGAGGCAGCGAGGGCTCGCGGTATCCGCGAACGATACATCGTCTATCGTTACGCATTCAGAAACGCGTTGATCCCTGTCGTTACCATCCTCGGCCTTCAGTTTGCAATTCTCTTTGCGGGTGCAGTCCTCACCGAAAGAACGTTCTCCTGGGACGGAATGGGGACCTTACTTCTCACGTCCATAGACAGCAGGGACTACCCGATGATTCAGGGGACCGTAATCGTATACGCGATAATCATAGTAGCCATCTCAGTCGTCATCGACGTGATTAATGGTTTCATCGATCCGCGAGTGAGATACTAGTTGGGAATCGTCAAGCCAGCGGAAGCTGAAGACACCGAGAAGCTGGTCCGGTCGAGTTCATCCATCGGAACAATACTTAATCTGCTTCTTCAAGACAGACGCACACTTGCAGGCGTTCTGTCATGGGTAGGCATTGGAGTGCTTGTATCCTTCGTCGTCATAGCCATCTTCGCATATCCCTTAGCACCGTATGATCCCCAGCGAATCTTCCTCACCCCTCCTAACCAGCCTCCAAGCCTTCAGCATCTAATGGGGACTGATGATCTTGGCCGGGACCTCTTTAGCCGGATGTTGTACGGTGCTCGCACTTCGCTCGAGATAATGACAATTGGCGTCTTTCTTGCCCTCGCTATCGGTTTCCCGATCGGTCTCGTTTCTGGCTACCTAGGAGGAAAACTCGATCGGGTGCTTGTTCTAGTCATGGATTCTGTGTACGCTTTTCCAGGTCTCCTCTTGGCCGCCATGGTTGCACTCTTCCTCGGAAAAGGAGTGTTCAATGTCGGGATTGCGATCACCGTCATCTACGTACCCACATACTTCAGAGTCACAAGAAACCAGACACTCTCTGTCCGAGAGGAAACTTATGTAGACGCGGCTCGAGCATTGGGGGCGGGAAACTGGACGGTCATATGGTCATACATAGCGTACAACGTACTCATCTCAATACCAGTTGTATTTTCTCTTAGTGCCGCCGACGCGATACTAACCGCTGCAGGCTTGAGTTTTCTAGGGTTGGGGCTAGAACGACCGACGCCCGATTGGGGTTTGGATCTCAGTGACGCACAAAAGTTCCTTACATCGGGAGTCTGGTGGTCTTCGTTCTTCCCCGGTGTAATGATCATCATCCTCACAGTCGGTTTGAGCTTTCTGGGTGAGGGTCTCAACGACATAGTGAACCCACTTCTGCGAAAGGAGCGAGCCTAGATGGATCCCATGCTCCAGGTTCAGGATCTTTCAGTCCACTACAAAACACGCCGTGGATTTGTAAGGGCTCTCGAGGAACTCAGATTGGACGCCATACAAGGTGAAACTGTAGGAGTTGTAGGGGAAACCGGGTCCGGGAAGTCGACTTTGGGAAAGGCTATTCTCGGAATCCTACCCGCGGGAACTCAGGTAGATGGTAAGATCCTGTTTCGAGGGAGGGATCTTACTCAGCTCAGCAATCAGATGTACCGGCGACTTCGGGGGGAAGAGATTGCGCTAATCTTCCAGGATCCAATGACCCGGCTTAACCCTCTGATGACTATTATGGACCACTTCGTGGAAGAGATTCGAGACCACGAGTCTGTATCAGCCGATGAAGCTCGGAGAAGGGCAAGGGAGGCCCTCGTCTCCATGGGAATTCACGAGTCTCGAATCAAGAACTATCCTCACGAGTTTTCTGGCGGCATGCGTCAACGGATCATGATCGCGTTGGCGATAGTGCTGAAACCGTCGCTATTGATTGCAGACGAACCGACGACCTCTCTCGATGTGATAGTCGAATCCCAAATTCTAGGAATCCTTCAAGATCTCAAAAGGGCTTACAGCATGTCTCTTCTTCTCATTACCCATAATCTTGGGATTGTTGCGGAAGTATGCGATCGCGTAGCAGTTCTTTACGCCGGAAAGCTCGTTGAACTAGGACCTGTCAGAGACATTTTCCGCAAACCACTTCATCCTTACACACAAGGACTTCTCTCGTCAATCATCCATCTGGAAACGAAGGAGTTGCACTCGATTGAGGGAAGTCCTCCCAACATGATTGCGCCACCCTCGGGGTGCCGCTTTCATCCTCGATGTCCTTATGCCCAGTCGATCTGTGTTGAGAGGCTTCCACCCCTGGTCGAGTTTGAGCCGGGCCATTTTGCCGCTTGCCATTTCGGAGACAAATTCCTGTGATCAGTCCTGACCGATTGGCTCAGCCGGAGCTGGGCGATGAAATTCTCAGACTTGACAATCTGAACGTCCATTTTCCAGTGAAGATGCCTTTCGTCCAGCGCCTTTTGCAAAGAGAGAAGGCTGTGGTCCACGCCGTCGACGGCGTGTCGTTTAGCATTCACTCGGGTGAAATACTGGGCCTCGTTGGCGAAAGCGGATGTGGCAAGACCACAGTGGGTAAAGCGAGCGTCAGACTGCTCAACCCAACCTCTGGCCGAATCTTCTTTGCCGGTCAGGACATCTCCAAGATTGGAGGCCGAAGCCTCAGGACCTTGAGAAGGAAGATGCAGATCATTTTCCAAGATCCTCATGCCTCTCTTAATCCTGCGATGGCCATCGGGCGGGCCATCGGACATCCACTATGGATTCATGGCTCCGAATTTGGGATCCAGAACTTGAGCTCCACCGTGTTCAGGGAGCGAGTTCAACAGAGAGTCCTGAGCACCATGAGGGAAGTTGGGCTCACGCCCGAGGAACAACTCTATGACAAGTTTCCAGGAGACCTTAGTGGAGGCCAAAAGCAACGCGCGGTAATCGCGCGGGCGTTGATACTAGAACCGGACCTGCTGGTAGTCGATGAGGGGGTGTCCATGCTCGACATGTCAATCAGGGCAAAGGTGCTGGAGTTGATGCTTGATCTCAAGCGCCAACACGGGCTAACCTATCTTTTCATCACACATGATCTGGCCACGGCCAAGTTCATCTGCGATCGCCTCGCGATCATGTATCTAGGCCGCATTGTCGAGATTGGACCAGCGAGAGACATCTACGCTGATCCTAAGCATCCCTATACCAAGGCATTGCTCCAGGTCGTCCCTATACCCGACCCGGACAAGAGGAAGGAGAAGGTGTTGCCGCGAGGTGAAGTGCCTGATGCTGTCCATCCGCCAGCCGGATGCCGGTTTCATCCGAGATGCCCAGCTGTCCTCCCATCTTGCGGCTGGGAGGGGCGCGACTTCGTCGATTTCCTAGATGAGCACCTATCGGATCCTAAGAGAGCTGGTGATGATGAGCTCGTTTTGGGACCGATCGAGAACTGGCGGACAAACGGTCTCGTCGCCAGCTTAGAAGCTAAACCACTAAACATTGAGGAGGCTGTTGAAAGAGTCAAGGCTGTTCTCGCGGAAGCTCCTATTGCAATGGCTCAGGCTATCGAATCCGTATCCACACATAAGAGAACTGTGATAATTCATTTCCGCCCTCCAAACGAGTTGCGCCAGACGCAGGTTGGGGATAGGATCGTGGAGTGCCTTCTCTACCAATAGCTAGCGATGATCATGTGAGTGCCGCCAATGTTGCGGTAACAACTCACGAAGGAAACTGGAGATAGGTCCGAAAACAAGCCTTCACTTCGAGGAAGCAAAGTAAAATATCGAGATCGGAGGCCTCCTTCCACTCGGTAGTTACACCGTGTCATCTCAATTCAGCTCCGGAGAGATCCTTTCTATCATCGTCGCCTGGATCGTGCTCTCCGTTGCAATCACCTACCAGAAGCTTGTCGGGCTTCTGACCGGAACGGGAGGTCTCGATGTTGTGACAGCCGGTTTCGTTGCCACCGCGACTGGATTTATCCTCCACGAAATGGGACACAAGTTTGTCGCTATAAGACGAGGATATCTCGCCCATTTCCGTCTCTGGATTTGGGGACTTGTGCTCACTATATCCATCGTAACCATTTCGGGCGGAGGACTCGTCTTCGGCGCTCCCGGAGCTGTGTACATTTCCCCTTCCGCGGCAGGGTTCTACGGGTATGATTCAAGTCGAGGAAGTGGTGATCCGGAAGAGGACAACATGGTAATCTCGGCTGCGGGACCCGGCATCAACCTCGCTTTCGCCATCGGGTTCTTAGCCCTCCTGTTCTCCGTTCCACCCGGTTTCCTTTCTACAGTCGCCAGGTTCGGGTTCTTTCTTAATGCGGGACTTGGATCTTTCAACATGCTGCCAGTCCCTCCACTAGACGGCTCCAAGATATTCCGGAAAAGCATTCCAATCGCGCTTGGAATAGCGTTTCCCCTTTGGGCGATGTTCATATTCTTCAACTTCATCATATAGGAGAGAATCAGCTCTCGCTGGAAAGTCCTCTTCAGTTGGGTCAGGTCGTCTTTTCGGCCGTTTGAAGTCCTTCAATTGCTTGTCGGACTTCGTCTACTGACGCGTCATCCTCAAGTGTCGAAAGATCTCCAATCTGGCCGCCGGCGGCGACGGCTTTGATGACTCGTCGCATTATCTTACCGCTCCTCGTCTTTGGGAGGGCCCGAGCGAAATAGATGGATTCGGGAATCGCGATAGGACCGATCATCTTTCTGACGTGTTGCTTCAACTCCTCAGAGAGTTGATTAGAGGGGATAGCCATTTTTCTTAACATGACAAAGGCAACGATGGTTTCGCCTTTTATCGGATCCGGTTTGCCGGCGACTGCAGCCTCGGCTACAGATGGATGACTGACAAGCGCGTCCTCCACCTCCTTTGTTCCGAGCCGATGGCCAGCCACTTTGATCACCTCGTCCGCTCTCCCTAGTAGCCAGAAGTAGCCTTCCGCGTCTCGCATGGCATAGTCCCCTGGATAGTAGAGCGCCGGAAATCGGGTCCAGTAGACCTGACGATATCGCTCCGGGTCGTTGTAAAGGGTCATGAACATGCCAGGCCAAGGTCTCTTGATGACCAGGAATCCCTTCTCGCTAGGGGGGAGAGAATTACCCTTCTCGTCGACAACATCCGCCTCTACTCCAGGCAGCGGAAACGTGGCAGAGCCAGCCTTCAACTGGACCAACCCTAGCCGAGGGCTCGGCGAGATCATGATTCCACCCGTTTCAGTCTGCCACCAAGTATCAACAATCGGGCATCGACCATGTCCGATCACATCGAAGTACCACTGCCAGGCAGCGGGATTGATCGGTTCGCCGACAGACCCCAATATACGCAAACTATCGAGATGATGCTGCTTGGGGAGATCGTCTCCGTAACGCATTAGTGAACGGATTGCAGTTGGTGCAGTATAGAGAATCGAAACCCTGTAACGCTCCACTATCTCCCACCATCGATCGGGTCTCGGATAATCAAGCGCTCCCTCGTAAATCACTGAGGTGAGGCCGTGCATCAACGGAGCAAACACAACATAGGTGTGCCCCGTGACCCATCCTATGTCTGCGGTGCACCAGTAAACATCGTCATCTTTGGCATCGAACACCCATTCCTGAGTAGCATAGGCGAATACGAGATATCCGCCCGTGCTGTGGGCAACACCTTTCGGCTTACCCGTCGTCCCTGACGTATAGAGAATGTAGAGAAGATGAGTCGACTCAACGGGCACGGGCGCGACGTAGCTGGAGGCCTTCGCCATTAGCTCATGCCACCAATGATCTCGACCCTCAATCATCGGCACGACATGCCCTGTCCGTCGAAAAACCACAACATGCTTCACACTGGGCGACTCTTTCACCGCGTCATCAACAACAGTCTTTAGCTCCAGGATCTTTCCTCGGCGATAGCCACCGTCAGCAGTCACGACGATTTTGGCCTGACAATCCTGGATACGTTCGGCTAGCGCCGTCGCGCTGAACCCTGAAAAGACTACCGTGAAGGGCAGTCCGAGTCTTGCACAAGCGAGCATAGCGATAGGGAACTCAGGGACCAAGGGCATGTACATCGCCACCGTGTCGCCCTTCCGGAGACCGAAGTTCTGAAACACGCTCGCGAGCCGGTTTACCTCACGATGGAACTCTCCGTAAGTAATTGTCCGACGCTCCCCGTTTTCACCCTCCCAGAGATATGCCGCCTTGTTCTTACGCCAAGATTTCACATGCTTGTCCACAGCGTTCTCGGACGCGTTCAGCGTTCCTCCAACAAACCATTGGGCAAAGGGCGGATCCCACAGCAGCACCTTGTTCCATTTCTCGTGCCACACAAGCTGACTGGCAATCTTGGCCCAGAAAGATTCTGGGTCTCGGAGAGAATCTCTCTGGAGGGAGAGGTACTGTTCCCTATGCTGGCTTGCCTTCTCTAGGGGTAGTCCGCCAGCGTCCGACATTTGGAGAAGTAGAGTTCACCATAACTTAAAAACGGGTCGCTCGGAAACTGGTCATCGACATCGTCTTGTCCAAGCTGATTCAATCGAAGCAGACCCGAAGCCTCGGGGAGCGCTATGAGATGCTGAGGAAAACCCTTGCTCACTACCTTCTCCTACAAGTAGGCACCTTCGTAGGCCTCGCAGGTTTTGACGCCGTCGGGCCTGCGATGAACATGCTGACGGACATGAAGGCGAATCTCAAAGTTGAGGAAATCAAGGCGAACAACCAAGGAAATAGGGTGGAGGCTCTTTCCCAGAACCTTGCTGAAAGCATGGGTGAAACATTTGCAAGTGACTACGATATTGAGACGGGCGATGGGTTCCGGACAGTGAAACTGGACAGGTGCGGATGCATAGAATCCGTGTTGGCACAGGCAGAGTCATACGGGCTGACAAAGCCCCAGGCAAGATCGATATTTTGCAGCACATGCATTGGCAGCTACAAGAAGGCCGCGGAAACGCTAGAGCTTGGATTCCAAGGAAAGCTTCGTGGGGAGCACGGCTGCTCTATGAGCTTCTCCAAGAAATAGTCGCCCCCAACGACTAGAAATGAACGTCCAGTCCCAAGACGCTGGGAACAGGCCGAGAATTCATAATTGACTTGCTCTACCGATGCATCCTGCTAATTCCGTCGGATGTCACGGATGGTCGGACGCTTAGGTGAATCCGCTCTTTGCGGTACTTCTAGGATTGGTCCAGGGGGTATCAGAATGGCTGCCTATCAGCAGCAAGACCCAAGTTCTGTTTGCGTCAAGCTTTCTCTTCTCGCTCCCTCTAGCCGTGGCGTATGCGTTCGGTCTGTTCATGGAAATCGGCTCGCTAGGTTCCGCGATAACCTATTTCAGAAGAGACATCTGGTCGCTCTTCAAAGACCGAAAGCTACTCGTCTACCTGATCGCAGTAACAACTTTCACAGCAATAGTAGGGATTCCCCTCTATTATCTAACAGACAAGGTTCTGACGAGCAATCCGTACAATGTGGGAATCCCGATGATCCTGCTTGGACTCGTTCTCATTGGAACTGGACTCTACATCAGATATTCCCGAACAAAGCCGAGGCTCGTCACAGGGCTCGAGCAGATGAAACTCAAAAACTACATCATTGTGGGAGTCGCACAAGGAATAGCGGCGTTGCCCGGTGTGAGCAGGTCGGGGATTACAGTCTCAACGATGCTTCTGATGGGTGTCAAGCCTGACCAGGCTTTCAGATTGTCATATCTAGCATACATTCCAGCTTCGCTAGGCGCCTTCTTCGTGACACTGATTCTTAGCAGATCTCAGGTTGATGCAGCGATACAAATCGTGGAACCTACTGGCGTCTTGATCGCGATCTTGACCGCGGCGATAGTGGGGATTTTCGTAATATCCTACCTGCTGAAGTTCGCCAAAACCAGTAGAATCTACGTGATCGATTTCGCCCTCGGATCTGTTGCCCTAATCGTCGGAGTCATCGCAACAGTGCTAGCGCCCCAGGCGACTTTGCCGTAGCCCGGAGAGGAACGAACTTCCAAAACAACGAACTTGCTAATCTATCGTATCTTGAAGTCATGAACTGTTCGGGTCTTACTGCAGGCTCGTTACCTCGCAGGTTCTAGTTAGGAGTTGAAGGGACAGGTCCGTGGGAGTGGGGGTCCTCCCGGGGCTGGTTCGGTGCGTTGTTGTCGCCTTTGAACGATTTGAACCAGACTGGGAAGAAGCTCTGAACAGCCAAGGCCAATAAGACAAGGAATAAGACCTGGATTCCCGAGAATATGTTCGTGGGTAGTCTGGAACTCGTAAACCCAAGGTCTACAGCGAACTGTGTCGCGCTCCCGATAATCTGGACAAAGCCTGCGACAGCCGTAAGAGTGAAACCCCTTCTCAACCCTGTGCCATTCAATCCCCTAGAGAGAATGAGCGACAGAGTCGTGAGGACAAGTACCGCTCCGATAGCAATTACGTCTAGGGCTACCGCGACAGTGTCCAAGGACCCAGGCACTGAGATGTTGAACGAGGTTCCGCTCAAGAAATTGTTGTAACCCGCGACCTTACCCGTAGGACCAGCATCCAGAGGAATCGGCAACTGACACCGAAAGGATGACCTGATTCGGGGGTTATCTGTAACGAGCGAGTCATGTGAAGCAGTTACAATGTAGATTTCAAAGCTCTCTTGGCGATGGTAAACATCGGAGCTTAGGATTTTAGGCCAAGGAGGTGAGCCTGACGCCAAACAAGAGAGGGTCTTTCGGTGGCTATGGGATCGAACTAGACGAACATCTCGCCACTGTACTCGGTGGGAAGGAAGGACAGAAGGTCACCCCATCCGACATGACCAAGAGACTCTGGCAATACATAAAGCGGCATAACCTCGGCAAGAAAGACGGTAACTAGAAACCGCCCTCTTGTCATGGCCGCCTTAATTCCCAAGCCCACTTTTTTGGGACCATTCCGCCTTATACGATTTCAGGACAAAGCGATTAGAACGAAGACGCCGAACACAATTAGACCATTCAAATCTCATCCTTGTGCACTCATTCTGCCGACGCAGGTTACAGCACGTTTACACTCGCCCATTGGAAGAAGGCATAGTCATGCCAGCTTCACCTACAAGGACAAAGAAGGCACTACAAGAGTTAGCTAAAGTATTCAACAAGCTAGCGTCAGAACTCACCGCAGACCTAAACGCAGCGATCAACGAGATCGACAGCCTGAAAAGAGAAGTTCAGAGACTAAAGTCCGGTTCCGGTAAGACAAACAAGACATCAACACTCCAGAAGAAAACCACATCCTCCAAGACAACTCACTCTCGCACGTCCAAAGGAACCCAACCAGCCACGACCCATCCGAAGGGAGAACACACAAGCCATCATGAATCAAGCCACGAAACGAAACAATCGGACGAAACAGGTTCATTCGTCTTCCCCCATGAGCCCTTCAACCCATCCCCGCCCCCTGAGCCTACTCCTCCCGGAAACAACTAGCTAATCCCTCCAAGTCAAGAATCAGTCCGCGACAGAGCGGGCAGACGAAGCCCGACTTTTCGCGCCCGGTCCTTTCTCCATATTTTGAGGATACAACCCTTCGATCATTCTCTGTTTAAAGAGTCCCGACCGTTTTGACTAGCGTGGTTGGAGGAGGCGGTTTTCTTGGGAGTGATGCTTACGCCGATTCTGAAGAGAGAGCAGACCAGCCTCAAGGCTCTCAAAGGCACATCCTTTGCTATCGACGCTAGCATTGAAATCCACCAGTTCTTGGCGCTCGTCAGAAAGCGAGATGGTAGCCTCTTCACCGACTCACAGGGACGAGTAACCTCGCACCTTATCGGTCTGCTCACGAGAACAAGTCGGCTGATAGCAGATTTCGGCATGAAGCCAGTCTTCGTCTTCGATGGAAAACCAAACCCGTTGAAGAGGAGAACAATCGAGATGCGGCGCGAAGCGAGAAGGAAAGCAGAAGTGGAGTACGTCGAGGCTGTTTCAAAGAAGGATTATGCGAAGGCATGGTCTAAGGCTGTCATGACCGGTCGCGTCACCAGATCAGTACTAGACGATTCGAAACGCCTTCTGACATTGATGGGCATCCCCTGGCTTGAAGCCTTGGAAGATGCGGAAGCCCAAGCCAGCTACATGGCGGCTATAGGAGACGTCTGGGCTGTCGGAAGTAAAGACTACGACTGCCTACTCTACGGCGCCCCTATCCTTGCGCGGTACTTGACCTTGACGGGACGTGAGTGGCTTCCGGCCCAGCAACGATCACGACCGCTAATTCCAGAACTGATCAAGCTCTCTGAAAATCTGACTCTGCTAGGGATAACACGCGAACAACTGGTAGATCTTGCAATCCTCGTCGGAACAGACTTCAACCAAGGCGTGAAGGGAATAGGGCCGAAGAAGGCCCTGAAACTAGTCCACGATTACGCTTCAATAAAACAAATGCCCGAAGAGATCAGATCAAGACTGACAGAAGATCTGAACAGTGTTCGTCAGGTCTTCCTGAAGCCAAGAGTTCTCGAAAAATACGTGCTGAAAAGGTCTCCACCGGATCGCGATGGACTGGTCAAGTTCCTATCAGAGGAGCGCGGTTTCAACAAGAATAGAGTAGAACGACTGACAGAACGGCTCACGAGGAGAAGCGAGAAAGCAGACGCTGGTTTGGAGAACTGGCTCAACTAGAAAAACAGCCCGCCAAGTTCTCGACTGTTGCGCAACTCTGCCGATCTCTTGAAGAGACCAGTAAGAGGAACGAGAAGATTCGGCTAATCAGCGAAGTTCTCAGAAAAATCAGGACGGAAGATGTTTCGTACGTCACGTTATTCTTGGCTGGAAAACCGTTCCCGGAAGCTGATCCTCGCGTCCTCGAAATAAGCTACTCCACGCTCTCAGCAGCAGGGAAAACACTGAACCAGGCACTCCTCTCAGGAAACGAAGTTTCGTTGACGATTGCTGAAGTCTTCGCTACACTAGACAGACTTGCTGAGGTCAAAGGTGACGGCTCCAAGGAGAAAAGATTGGTACTCTTGAGTTCGCTGATCAACAGGACAACGCCGCTGGAGACAGAGTATCTTAGCCGAATGTTGCTAGGGGAGATGCGAATCGGCGTAGTCGAGGGAGTCTTGTTAGACGCTATTGCCGAAGCCTCAGGAGTCTCCCGACAATTGGTAAGGCGTGCACACATGCTGCACGGAGACATCGGAGATGTCGCGAGGATTGCTTTGACCGAGGGGGATGTCGCTCTTGAGAACGTAGGCCTGCGACTCTTTGTCCCGGTGAAACCGATGCTGGCCGAGATGGCAGAGAGCATCCCTCAAGTCCTTGCCGATCACAAGGAAGGTAGCGCATTCGAATACAAGTTCGATGGCGCGAGAATCCAGATTCATAGAAAACAAGATCGTGTCAGAATTTTCAGCCGAAGACTTACCGATGTCACCGACAGTATTCCGGAAATAGTCGATTATTCCAAGACGAGGGTGAAATCATCGGAGTTCTTGATAGAAGGAGAGGTCGTAGCTCTGGGAGAGGGCGGAAAGCCGGTTCCGTTTCAGGATCTGATGCGTAGGTTCCGCCGGGTCCATGGGATCGAGGACATGGTCGAGAAAATCCCACTACGACTCTATCTCTTCGACGTCCTCCAATCCGGGGGAAACACCATGATCGATCTCCCCTATACGGAACGATGGAAAGTACTCTCGAGCCTTGTTCCAAACGAATCCCTAGCTCCGAGGATCGTGACCAGGGACCCCCAGGTCGTAGAGAATTTCATGCAATCGGCGCTCAAAAAAGGTCATGAAGGATTGATGGCCAAGTCGCTCACAAGCGACTACTCTCCAGGTGCACGGGGAAAGAAGTGGTTCAAGATTAAGCCGGCTGACAGACTTGATGTAGTTATCGTGGCCGCAGACTGGGGGAGTGGGAGAAGGGTGGGTTGGCTGAGCAACTACCATCTTGCGGTCAGGGACGATGAGACTGGAGAATACTTGGTTGTTGGGAAGACGTTCAAGGGTCTGACCGACGTAGAGTTTGACATGATAACGAAGCGTCTGCAGGAGTTGAAAACCAAGGAATCTAAGTGGACGGTTCACGTGAAACCAGAGATCGTAGTCGAGGTCGCGCACAACGAGATTCAGAAGAGTCCCCGATACAAATCGGGATTTGCGCTGAGGTTTGCCCGGATCGCGAAGTTTAGAGACGACAAGACCTCCGAAGAAGCCGACACCATCCAAAAGCTACGCAAGCTATACGAGAAACAGTTCGAAAACAAAGGGCGATTGCTGAAGGAAATCCCTTGAAAATCGCGGTTCTTTTCAGCGGAGGCAAGGATAGCACCTACGCTACCTGGGTTGCCGAACATCAGGGCTGGGACGTGAAAGCCCTTGTGAATGTTCTGCCTAGGGGGATTGAATCCCTCATGTTCCACTTCCCTAACGCCGGTTGGACAAGAATTCAGGCTGAGGCAATGGGTCTTCCCCATCATACTATCGAAGCGGGCAAGGACGAACTGTCGAGCCTGCAGGAAGGGCTAGACAAGTTGCGGGATACGCTTGGGATAGATGGAGTTGTTACGGGCGCCATAGCTAGCGATTATCAGAAATCTCGTATCGACCAAATCTGTGACACATTAGGGGTCAAGAGCTTCGCTCCTCTCTGGCATAAAGATCCAAAGACACTGGTAACCGACTTGAAGGCTGCGGGATTCAAGATCATCCTCTCTGGTGTCGGAGCTGCAGGTCTGGACAAGTCATGGCTGGGTCAGGAACTGACAGACGAGCGATGGGCTGCATTGGAGAAACTGTCCAGAAAGCATGGAATACATTTGACGGGCGAAGGAGGCGAGTACGAAACCTTCGTTCTTGATGGACCCCATTTCAATAAACGGATTAACATCGAAAAGGCTTACTATGAGTGGGATGGACAGAGCGGCTACTTGGTTATTGAGCAAGCGTCTCTAGAGCATAAGCCGGCGAACTGAGGCGCTGACCCCTTCCTCAATCTTCGCAGGATCCAATCGAAGATATTTCCTATCTTTCATCAGAACCTTACCATCCACTATTGTTGTGCTGACGTTGTAGCCGCTCGCAGAATATACGAGGTCAGAAACCACCGTCTCTTTTCCGTGTAGGGGCATCATATTGGGTTCTTTGAGATCGAGAAGAACTAGATCCGCCTGTTTGCCTTTCTCGATGCTGCCTATCTCCTTCTCTTTGCCAATCGCACGGGCTCCATCGATGGTAGCCATGTCGAGCACCCTCTGGGCGCTCGCAACTGTCGGGTCCCATCGGTGACTTTTGTGAGCTAGGGCGCAGAACTTCATCGTGTCGAACATGTCCAGGCTGTTGTTGCTCGCAGGTCCATCAGTTCCAAGTCCTACAGGCACTCCTGCTTCCCACATCTCAGGAAGTGGGGCAACGCTTCCTCCTGCCAGTTTCATGTTGGAGACGGGACAGTGCGCAACCCTGACTCCGAGCTTTCCGTACAGTTTGACTTCCGATTTTGTCAGCCAGACAGAATGTGCAGCAAGTACTCTATCGCTTAGAAAGCCGATCTTATCGAGATAATTTATTTCGCGCGATTTCTTGTCTCGTTCAAACTTCGCCTGTTCCCCCCGGGTTTCCGCGATGTGGATGTTAACCAGGACGTTTTCTTTGTCAGCCTGCTTTCGACACCAGAGAAGCGTCTCTTCGCTGCAGGTGTAGGGAGAGTGAGGACCTAGGGCAAACGAGATTCTTGGAGATTTCATCGCGCGGATATGTTGGAGCAGCTTCAGAGAGCTCATTCGCTCTCGTTCCTTGCCCTCTTGCGTAGGGGGATCAATCATTCCGTAGGAGAGTATGCTTCTTAGCCCGGCCTCCCCGGTTGCTCGGGCTACGTCTGCCATGTGGAAGTACATGTCTACGAAACACGTGGTTCCTGTTCTCGTCATTTCCATTGCTCCAAGAAGTGCTCCGTAGTAGCACATTTCGCCCGTGAGCCGTTTCTCAAGCGGCCAGATCTTCTTCTCCAGCCACTGCTGAAGCTCGAGATCGTCCGCGTATCCCCGGAAGAGTGTCATGGAAAGATGCGTGTGAGTGTTGATCAGGCCCGGAATCAACACCTTGCCTCTACAATCGATAACTTCGTCGCTCCGGGACCCTTGAGTTATGCCCATGTCGCGAATGGTTCCATTGTCATCAATGCTAATAGAGGAGTTTCGTAGAACTTCTCGATCATGGTTCTGTGTGATGACCCAGTCGCAGCCTTTCAAGAATAGTCCCATTGATTCTACGCCTCTGCGCGAAGCTGGGTTTGAGAGTGGACCCCTTTTGAAGGCTTGTAGGATGCATCTAGGAGCGCTCTAACGCTCAGAGCCTTGGCCTTGCCAATTCCGGCTCCGACCGCCATTTCCGTCACGGACCCGTTGAAAGTCCGTCTTAGAGTGCCAAAGTGGGATAGCAGCTGTTCTGCTGTGCGCGGTCCGATGCCGGGTACGGAACCAACGATGGATTCCTGAAGTCTCCTAATGTCTTGAGACCTCGGCTTCCGAACGACAAGAGGAGGTTGCCCGTGGCGACCCTTGAAGCGTCCACCTTTCCCGAGGGTGATCAAGAACTCAGCGGTCTCTTTTGCATCATGCGTAAAAAAACAGTGCAGGTCAAAATCCAAGACAGCTGAGATCAGGGCACCCCAAAGAGAGCGCGGGTTCCGGGACCTCTTGAGTTCATCGTCCAGGCTGCCTTCGACGACCAGAATCTTGTCTTTGTAGGACTCACCTATCCTGTAGGCCTGGTCAAATAGCCTCCCGCTGAATAATGAGGAGACGAAATCACGTGCAGATTTTCGCTCCACAGCATATTCGCCCACCACATAATCTGCTACCTCAAGGACCCGATATTCGACAGAAGCTCCCTTTGACCGGAGCTCATCAGGAACCCCCGACGGCTTCTCTCTTTCATCAACAGCTATTCGAACCATTCTGAGTCTGAGATCTAATGATGCCGTCATCACAAAAGACTATGCAGTCGAATCGAGACTCAGATTGTGGTGTTGACGTCATGCGATGTCGTACTTTGATTTCAAGCGAGAGAACGCTTCTCCAGAAGCAATCCTCAAAAGTAACCGTTCCCGTTTTTCGCGTCGGCCTTGATGGGTATCCCGAAATCGGCCGTCGACCAGCTGCTGAAGGAAAGCGAAGACCACGCATGCCGCGAGGCACCAGAGATCTGCGTTAAGGTCATGGCTATCGCAAACCTCCCCACTCTATATGGTGACTATCAGGCAGTTGCGTTCTGGAATAATTTCGACAAGAAGGAGCATGCCGCTTTTGTCCATGGCGATATTTTCGAGAAAGAGGACGTTCCAGTAAGGTTGCACTCCGAGTGCCTTACGGGAGACGCAATCGGCTCCCTTCGTTGTGACTGCAGAGAGCAGCTTCAGGAATCCCTTATGCGAATAGGCAAGATGGAACGTGGAATCGTCCTCTATTTGAGGCAAGAAGGCCGTGGGATCGGCTTCGTCAACAAGATCAAAGCCTACCAATTGCAGGATGCGGGTTTCGACACCGTTGAGGCGAACAAGAAGTTGGGATTCAAGCCCGACGAGCGAGACTACGACATCGCCGCCCACATGTTGATGTCGCTTCACGTAAGATCGGTCAAACTTCTGACGAACAATCCTGACAAATTGAAGGATCTTCAGCTTCACGGAATCAAAGTGGCCGAGAGGATACCTGTAGTAATGCCACCTAACCAGTTCAACAAATTCTACCTTGAGACGAAAAGGAAGAAGCTGGGCCATATACTGGATATAGAACAGCGCGACGATCTAGCCTACCCTCACAGCCAGGACTGAAACTAGTTACTTCGGGTTCCTCGACTTCCAAGTCCCTCCTCTTCGAGTTTGATCTTGTAATTCTCGATCAACTTCCTCTGGCTCGCATCGAGCTTGCGGACCCACTCATATCTCTCGGTTATCCGGAGATAGAACCCAAACGGATCGACTATCCTGAAGTCACGACGTCCCCACTTCTTCAACTGCAATGGTTGAACGATCTTTGCGAACTTCTTTACACTCTTGTAGAATCGTTCGATCTGGTCAACTGGAATGATTATCTCTACTCCGAATCCACATTTTGTGGTTTTCTTGAACTGTCCGAAGTACGAGTGGGAGTACACTTTCTGGCTACCACCGAAAAAGTTGATGACACTTCTCTTTCTCTTCATCACAAGATAGTCTTCGGTTCGCCATAGGAGTTTGAACCCGAGTCTTGAGTAGAACTCGATCGCTCTCTTGAAGTCCGGGACGTGAAGCTCAATATAGACATCTGTTAACATTGCCATCGACCATGGTCAGAACGGTGCAATTATTTGAAGACCCGAACTTATCGGTAGACCAGCTGTCAGAATTCTACAAGGTTGAGGGCAGTCCTCACACGTACCTCATGTTTGTAACAACGATTGACGGGATTGCCGTTCCCCTCGAGTCTGGGCAACGCGGGGGATCCGAAATTGCGCTACGGCACCTGAAGGACAATCCCATAGCGGCTGGAGGGACTACCGACAATAGAGCGCTCCAGTACGGTTGGGCGACTGCCGATGCCGTCCTGGGAGGTGCGGGGATTTTGAGAGATAACCCTGCGGCCACTTGGTATCCTAGAGACAAAGACCTACAGCATCTCTTGAGCAAGGTAGACCGTAAACCGATTCGTGCAGTCATAACCGGGCGAGGGGAAGTTGATCTGAAACATCCAGTGTTCAACCCGAAGAATGGTGAGTGGGTGCCCGTCATCTTTACTACACAGAAAGGTGCAGAGAAGTTGAAGAATCAAGCAACACTGCTGGACGTCCAAGGAGACAACTCTCCTCACTCTCCTAAGCTGTACGCGATTGGAGATACAAGCGTTAACCTTGCCAAAGCCGTTGGGATTCTCAAGAGAGACTACGAGACAAAACTCCTCGACATTCAAGGAGGACCAATTCTGGCCGGACATATGGTCAAGGCGATGCTTGTAGATGAGCTCAGGCTCACCATCTCGCCTCAGATCATAGGCGACCTTAATTCCGAGGGAAAGAGGAGACCTGGCTTTGTTGCCGGACTCCATTTGGGAATAGACGACTCACCTCTGGCAGAGCTTGAAGCAATCGGAGTCTCCGGGAGTCATATCCTCCTCAGATACTTGATGAATTACAGGAACTAGGGTGGCCAGGAGTGGAAATGTTTGCGATGAGAGAGTTCCAGTTTTCATCCGCGGCCTCGCTCGATCTTGACGAGAAAGCGATGCAGGGACATAACTACGAGTTAAGGGTCGTCGTGAAAGGGACCCCGGACGATAGAGGGGTAATTCTAGACACGCGAATTATCGAGAGAATAGTCAACCGAGAGATAATTGCGAAATTGGATAAGAAGAATCTGAATGAGATAATTCCCAACCCTACAATGGAACGTATCTCCGTATGGATCTGGAATAAGCTCAAACCGTCGGTCAAGGAACTATACGAGGTTAGAGTATGGGAGAACCGGAAGAAGGGAACGAGCGTGATTTACAGGGATTCAGGCTAGACAATTCTAGCCTTTCAATGCGTTTCTCTTTTCTTAGCTCGCAAGTATTCGGGGACGTCGAGCTCGAGGAAGACCTCGCCGATATCTCCAATGGTCTCTTTGAAGTGGTGCCTCTCGTACAGCTTCTTCGCGGAAGAAAAAATCGTCGATGTCTCGACACCAACTGCGCCCATCGCCAACGAATCTGCGATTGCCTGATCGAGAAGCAGTGTCCCTACTCTTTTGCTTCTGAATTCTGGTGAAACGTAGAACGCGGTTATGAATGAGTTCGGGCCTCCGTCGATGATATCTTCATGCATGACGTAATGGATGAAGCCACTCACTCGACTGTTAACCTCTGCAACTAGCAGTTCTCTTTTCGAAATCGCCCGGTGTATTGAGTTCAGTCGTCCCGAGTCCGGCTTCCAGTCAAACCATTCGGACAGAAGGCTGTCCACAGCATGGGCATCCGTCTGTCTGGCTCTCCTGACCGTAAGAAAGGTGGCCAACTGCCATCATTACCCCTCCCGCATCCTCCATCATGATCGAAAACGGATAAATCATTATCGCAAGGTCCGAAATTCGTTTTCTTTCATAGGGGGCTTGTGACGACTCGTCAGCCTTTGTGTCGGGGCCCAATCGCTGACTCTCTTCTGATCCAGCCTTGCATCTTGTTTTCAAGAACGTCCAACGAGAGGGCACCGTCTCCGAGGAGTTCGTCGTGGAATCTGCGAATGTCGAAGCGTGGTCCCAGCGTCTTCTCCGCTCTCGACCGTAGAGCGCTGATCTTGAGCTGGCCGATTTTGTATGCTAGCGCTTGGCCTGGCCATGCAATGTATCTATCGACTTCAGACGCTATGTTGAGCTCTGAGAGGGCCGTATTCTCGACGAAGAACTGGATGGAGCGCTCACGTGTCCAACGCTTATGGTGGATTCCTGTATCGACGACGAGGCGGGCTGCTCGCCATGCGTCGAAGCTTAGTCTCCCAAAGTCAGAAAGTGCATCTTTGTAGAATCCAACCAGTTTAGGGAGTTCCTCGGAGTAGAGACCCCAACCCTCGATGAAAGCCGTGTAACCTCCATATCGACGAAACTTGGGCAGATCAGTCAATTCCTGCTGAATTGCGAGTTGTAAGTGATGGCCCGGCACAGCCTCATGATAGGCTAATACCTCCATCGTGTACTTGGGCCGCTGTTCAGGGCGAAATGTGTTCACGTAAAAGTAGGCTGGACGGGAGCCATCTTCGGGCGGGCGATAGTAATACGCGTCCGGGGCGGCCTCGGCTCTAAACGATTCAATTTCCCGGAAACCGTATTTCGCCTTAGGCAATCTCCCGAACAATAAGGGAAGCTTCTCGTCCATCTGTTCCAGAATTTTCTTGAAGCCAGTCAGTAGTTCGGAAGCTGTGGTGTTGTAGTATGATCTGTCCTTTCTTAGGGACGAGATGAACTCTTGGAGGGAGCCAACGAAGCCAACCCGGGATACGATCGCACGCATTTCACTGTGTATGCGCGAGAGCTCTTTGAGTCCCAGATCGTGAATCTCGTTCGGTGAAACGTTTGTGGTAGTGTAGTGTTTAACAGTGTAGGCGTATCGTTCGGTGCCGTCGGGAAGAGACCAGATGCCCGCGTCCGCACGACATGCTGGCAGGTATTCTTCTTTGAAGAAGACGAGGAGCTTTTCAAAAGCCGGGATTACCATCTGTCGGATTGCTTCCTCAATGCTGTTCCTTGTGCGAAGCCCGTCCGCTGAACCCATTCCTGATGGAATTTTCTCAACGGCTTTGTAAAGTTCGAGCTTCTTGGGATCTTGAACAGCGTTAGCTTCCAATTGAGGAATGATCCTTTCGGCAGTCACCCGAGCGAGAACAATTCGGGCTGCTATTCCAGATCGCATACTCTGGATGACTTGGCCTACGAGCTTGGGGAAGGCTTGAAGACGGCTGGAAAAATTCTCGAAATCCAAGAGGGACCTGAATGGATGATAGGTGACTAGCTCAGGGATGTCGATCTGCAGCCCAGACTGCTGGGTCATAGGCGTCAGATAGGGACGAAACTTTGCCGCTTCTAGATTGTCTTCTAGTTCACGTTCGAAGAGTTCATAGTTCAACAGTTCTGGCTTCGCGGACGGTTTCTTGATACTCTTCAATGCGTCCAGATATTTCTTGTACTGATCGACTCGACGATGGAAAGCATCCTCCGAGCCATCCTCCAAGGATCCGTCATATCGATGATCCCCGAGATACGTTGCGCTGAGAGGATACTCTTTGAGGATAAATTCCCAATAATCATCGTACAGATGTTTAAGCTGAGTTACGGTTTCACTAGACGAGACTGATTTCCTGCGCGGCATATCTCTCCGCTTGGCAACTCGGACCTTGGATTCTATTTATGCACAGGGATCGAGGTAAGACGTTGTGAGCCCATGTCGCGAAGAAGTAGGTCCTGTCTACTCTTTCTTGACGTTGAGCAAGAGTCCTTGCTGTTTGAACCACGCGGAGAGTGTGTCGGTCAACTGGTCGAATTGCTTGTTGACCTTTCTCATCCCAAGGAGTCCTCCTGCAGCGCCTGAACCCACCTTGATCAATCTGAGGGTTCCGCCCTCGGTGGCCGGGTATATTTCGAACGTTACGTTGTGATGCTGAGCCATTGCACCAAGCAGAATGTTGGCTCCCTTGCTTCCCTTCTCCGCTTTTCCTTTCGTGGGACCGTCCCATTGGATTGTGAACCCGTTGGATGTGAAGGCTTGAAGGGCCAGGTTCTGAATATTCTCCACTGATCCCTTTACCGCGATGTCAGCATACTTTGCCAAGATACATTCTCAACCCAATATGGAGGTCTCTTGTCACGAATAAATTCCTTGCGCTTCGGATTTGAAACTCGTAATCGCGAAGAGCGCTTCCCTTTGATTCGAGAAGACTAATTACGAGAGATGGTAAGAATTAGCCTAATGGCAGGCAAAGATTTCAGTTCAGCTCTGACCTACCACGAAGCAACAAAACACTCCGAAGTCAGCATCGGAGCGTCGGCCCACTACCTCGATTGGGACAACAAACCTGCGCAGTTCAAAGAATACAAGAATCTCGCGTCCATCGCTCTTCCACGCAACTTTCCTCGCCCTGAAAAGAACTCAATCAAGGCAATTGAGGGCGAGACGAAGGATGTAGGCGCCGAGCAGATCGACGTAGAAGTGCTCTCCGAGCTTCTCTTCTTTTCCGCGGGTCTTACACGAAAGATGAGATTTGGCAAGGAGCTCAACTACATGCGGGCGGCCTCCGCAACGGGCGCGCTCTATCCCATCGAACTCTATGTGATCTGCGGTAGAATCCACGGCTTAGAGGCAGGAGTGTATCACTTCAACCCTCTACACTTCTCGCTAGCGAAATTGCGAGAGGGAGACTATCGAGCCGCACTGGATTATGCAGGTAGCTCTGATAGCTTGTCCGCACCGCTCACCTTGGCATTCACATCATTGGCATGGAGGAACGCATGGAAGTATGAGGCTAGATCCTATCGTCACTGGTTCTGGGACTCTGGAGTTGTCGTCGCCAACCTTCTCGCCACCTCTAACTCAGCTGGCCTTTCTACCCGCGTTGCTCTAGGCTTCGTCGATTCCGAGGTCGATCGGCTTCTGGGTTTGGAGGCAAAGAAAGAAGCAACTGTAGCCCTGGCCGTTGTCGGAGCTAGCCCTGCTGAAAGAGCTGAGTCGGGGCATAAGACGATTCCGAGTCTTGCCCTAGAGGTCAACCGACTCTCGACGGAGGAAGTCGAATATCCGATAATATGGGAGACTAACGAGGCCTCGCAATTCAAGACAAAGTCGGAGACCGAATCGTGGAGGAAGAGCCTAGGACCATCCAAACGAACAGTTCCACTAACTGCTCCAGCCTTTCCATTGCGAGAGTCGGAAGAAGCCTTGTCTCCGCGCTTAGATGAAGTGATTCTGCTTCGGGGGTCAACTCGAAAATTTGCCCGTGAACCCATCTCCTTCGATCGTCTCTCCACGATTATCCGGGCTTCTGCGAGCAAGATTCCTCTTGACTTTCTTCCGGACAACGAGACACTGATTGATTTCTACTTCATAGGTAATGACGTCCAAGGACTCCCTCCTGGATCCTACTTTTACAATATGAACACAGAGTCCATTGAACAGTTGAAGGTTCTTAGGAACCGTTCTATGTCGGGCTATCTTTGTCTCGGACAACAGCTCTTCAGCGATGCCAGTGTCGTATTTTTCCTGATGGCCGACCTTGACTCTGCTCTCAAATCTCTAGGCAACAGAGGCTATCGATCAGCCCAGTTTGAAGCTGGCGTGCGCGCAGGAAAGATCTACCTCTCTTCTTATGCAGTGGGAATCGGAGCATCTGGGTCAACCTTCTTTGACGACGCGGTAACACAGTTCTTCTCACCCCACGCTAACGCGAAGAGCCCCATGATCGCCGTCGGAGTGGGGGTGCCGGCCTACACCGCGCGATCAGGAAAGGTTCTTCCACAAATGACGATGAAGTCTTAGGCATTCCACGGATCTGAGGCTCCAACATTGCTGAAGAGCGGTCGTGCTCCGAAAACCATTCTGTCGGTCGAGGGTTCGAGTTGAGCAATAACCTCTGTCCGCGGTGTCACAAGCCGATCCGAATCCCCGAGGAAGATGTGATCGTAGTCAGGACAAAGGTTGGAAAGGGCAAGACAGAGGACAGAATGGTCCACAAAGTATGCCCCTCAACCGAGCCTGTGGCTCAAGTTGGCGGTCAGCAGTATTGCACCAACTGCGGCCATGGGAAGCCGATCCATTCACCAAAGTGCTCCTACTCAAGCTTCGATTATCATTGCGAGTGTAAGGAATTCCGCGGGTGAATGCGAAAAACCCTCTTGACGGAAAATAGTCATGAGGATATAGAAGCACGAGATATCAAGAACCAACACTTGATTATCTGGACCTGGAGCTTCACCGGTTGAAGTCAATCCCTAACAAGCTTGAGCGTCTAAGACGCGGAGTCGACTCGCTCATCTATGTGTCAGTGATCCTCGGAGGAGCTCTATTGGCACAGCTATACGCACTCATGGTCCCTTCTTGGTTGTTCTATTCGATCTTTGCCGGTTGGATGCTCTATTTGATGGTCGCTATCGGGGTGGCAACAGGCCGGGAGAAGGCATACCCTCCAGCACTTGTTCTCTCCATTGTAACTCTGGCTGTTTCTCTTCCACAACCAGAACACTACTCTCCGGCCAGCACCGGCCTTACACTCGCATCGCTGACCTTCATTGCAGGGTCGTTGTTACAGGTTGGTGTGATACTACTGGTAACTTCTTTTCTGATTCTCAAGCGAAGGCAATCTCTCGGAGAGATTCCCGTTGGATGATAGATAGGTGATTTCACCTACAGAATCGATAAAGGGACCATCTTTCCCCTATTATGGGGTGGAGATCTGAGATTAGGAAAGTTACTCCTCAGAAAGACCAAATAGCGACTGTTCCTTGAGGGCGGTCGATGCAGCAACCAAGTTCTGGAGTCCATCCTCGTCCTCGAATCGAGACTCTCGCCGACCTGATTTTCGGGCTCTCGCTCTCAATCGGCTCAATCGCTCTAATAGCGAATCCTCCGAAAAGCAACGCAGAGATAACAACCCACATACTCGCATTCGCGTACACGTTCTTTGTACTCATCACTGCTTGGATGATCTACACGACTTACATGTCCGTACTGCCGATCGAGACAAGAACAGTCACATTCCTCAATGTGGGACTACTATTGCTTGTCGCGATTGTTCCATATCTGCTAAACGGTGTTGAGGTGGCAAGCCCGGCCCTAAATCCGGTCGAGGTGTCCAAGATTCAGAACTTTTCTTCCCAACTCTTTGCGCTGGACCTCGGAGGAATCCTGATAATCTTGGCAACTTTCGCTCACGTTATTAGCTTGGAGGAAAAGAAGCTCGTGGCGCCTGGGCTCGTTACACTATTCCGGAACGGACGGAATCGAATGGCGATTCTCGCGCTTCTGACCTTTACTTCTGTAGCTCCCCAGTTCTGGGAGTGGACACTGCTGGGCGTCCCGATTAGGCTCTACCTCTGGTATCCACCCTTGATATCTTACTGGGTTGGAAGAGCGGTCAGGCCGGATAGTCGTACCTACAAACTAGCCTAGTAAGAACTAGAGAAATTGGTTAGACCCTATTCCAACATCTATTCGAAGATTGTCAGAGGATCTTATGAAAGCCAAGCCTTTGGTGCGGCCGCCGGGATTCGAACCCGGGTTCCCGGCTCTTTCCATACAGTAATGGGAAGCCGGTGTCATAGACCAGGCTGCCCGTCAACCCTCGCGGTTGAGCGCTGACTCTGGACCACGGCCGCTGACAGGTTCCGGCAGGGCCACTCTTTCTAAGCGTTTTCTCCAATCTCTCGCTTAGACCGTTCTCGTTGGCCTACGCTAGGTTCAACTATCCGCGACTAAGTATGCGTTAACGGTCTCTGTGAGAACGATTGGCAAGATCACAGCTATCGGGGGATTCTCCCTGATCGTCGCACCCGCGCTCCTGGCCATTAACGGTCTGCTCGACAACGCCAGTTTTACGACACTGTTCATCGCCGGGTTTGTGCTGATAATAGTAAGCAGCTCGAACAGGGCAAGGTCTACCCAGCAACAGAGAAAGCTAGACTAGAGCTAGCTTCCGGCGACGCGAGAGAGGGTTGACTGCTAAGCTTCCATAAAGTCGGACGCTTTCGGCGGCTCAAGTGAGAGTCCCTTTCGTTTCCGGATTCCTTCGACGACTGTTTGTAGCAGAGAGGTGGGAACAGGTGACCAACGAGCAAATTCCAATCCCCAGAATGCTCGCCCTTGTGTTTGGCTCCTCATGACTTCGGACAGGTCGAAGCTTTCGGCAGTGGGCATCTCTCCAACCACCGAGACCAAGTGTCCCTTTTGATCAACCGAGACAATCTTTCCACGCTTCTGAGTGATCACACTTGTCACAGCACCCAAGAGTTCATTCGGAACACGAGTAGTAATCTTCTGAACTGGCTCCAGCAACGTAGGTGCAGCTTCTAGAAAGGCTACGAACATAGCTCTACGAGTCATGGGCATTATTTGTGCTGGACCACGGTGAACAGGGTCCTCGTGAAGACTGACGTCGGTGATTTTTACTTTCAAACCTCGGATTTGCTCGTATGCAATGGGACCCTCCTTGATTCCCCACCGGTATCCAGCGAGGACCATGTCCTTGACCTCTTGCACGTACTGAGCTCCCTTAGTAACGTCGAGAATCATATTGAAGGGCTCGTCTATGCTCCAAACTCCCTTCGCCTCTTCTGGCGCCCACCCTACTGCTCGGAGGGTCTTGGCCATCTCGGCTTTGTCCCCGTACTCGCTGATCTTGCCCTGTTTTATCAGGTCCAAGACCGCATCTTCGAGCGGTTCGACTTCGATGTAGATCTTGTTGTGCTTGTTAGGCGACTTACCTTCAACAGGGCCGGCAGTTTTTCGCACAGCCTCACGGTAAATCACGATGGGTTTGGAGGTAACAATCTCCATCCCTGTCTTAGTGATTAGAGTGTTAGCAATCTCAAGGTGCAACGTACCCATGCCCGAGATCAGATACTCGCCAGTTTCCTCGTTAATACTGGTCACAAGGTTCGGATCTTCAAGCGAGAGCTTTCTTAGAATCTCCACCAGCTTGGGAAGATCCCTGTTGAACTTCGGCTCTACCGCTATAGTCACAACTGGCTCGGTAACGTAGTGGACAGCTTCGAAGGGGATGAACTGTTTCACAGAGGCGAGAGTTTCTCCGGCCTTCACGTTCTCTAGCCCAAGAAGAGCA
This sequence comes from Crenarchaeota archaeon 13_1_40CM_3_52_17, assembly GCA_001918745.1. Lineage (GTDB taxonomy): Archaea > Thermoproteota > Bathyarchaeia > 40CM-2-53-6 > 40CM-2-53-6 > 40CM-2-53-6. The sequence continues at coordinate 39,123 of MNGN01000028.1, forward strand.
GGAATGTTACCTGCGCTAAGATGTCCAACAATCTCCCGTTGTGGCCCCATATAGATAGCCACCTGCTGAACCCTCCCCTGGGTGCGGGAGTTGATCAAATAGACCGCTTCGCCGTCCTTAACGGTACCTGAGAACAGGCGGCCCGTTGCGACAACACCCGCTTGCGGGTCCACAACGATATTGGTGACGGACATGAGGACAGGGCCCTTGTCGTCGCATTTG
>MNGN01000041.1 GCA_001918745.1 Crenarchaeota archaeon 13_1_40CM_3_52_17
TAGACGAGCTTGTCATCTCCAATTTTCACTTCCTCAACCAGCTTGGCATAGCCAAGGGCCTCCTTCGAAAGATCCCTAGTTGTTCCAACCACACTGCCGCCTGTCGCCTTCGCCAGTTTCTCCATGTCGCTACTACTGATGTTTTTGATAGTGAGAATTCCTTTCTTTGCGAGAATGGAAAGAACCTCGTCGTCAACACTTTTCTCGGTGAACAGAACGTTTGCTCCAGTCTTGGTAACTTGATCGGCCATATCTCGTAGGAGCTTTTCCTCTTCTTGTATGAACTGGTACATTTCCTCGGGCTTGTTGATGTTGATCTTGGCATCTGTCTCGGTCTTCTCGATCTCTAGCTTTGCGTTCAACAATGCTATCTTTGCGCCTGTCACGCTCTTCGGCATTTGGGAATGAGAGATTTCCTTGTCGATGATTATTCCATTGACCAGCTCGCTTTCCTCTAGACTCTTACCATGTTTCTTCATCACCTTGACAAGATCAATGTCGGCCTTTACCTTGCCATTGTTCTTCTCAGTTACCTGCATGACCGCCTCGACAGCAAGCTCGGCGAAACGATTCTGAGAGCCGAAGATACCCTTGGTGTTTAGCGAGGTCATCGCGACCTGCTTCAAACGCGCCTCGTCATCTGGTTTGATAGAAATGGCGATCTTCTCCAGAATCTCCTGCGCCTTCCCAGCAGCGTCCCTGTAACCGTCGATGATTGCATTAGGATGAACGTCTTTATCGAGAAGAGTCTCTGCACCGGCAAGTAGTTCCCCTGCAAGGACAACTGCGGTTGTTGTTCCATCCCCTACCTCACTATCTTGCGTCTTGGCGATCTCGACAATCATCTTTGCAGCTGGATTCTGTACATCCATTTCCTTCATGATTGTGGCTCCGTCGTTTGTGATTACAATGTCTCCCATGCCCGCGACCAGCATCTTGTCCATTCCTCTCGGACCGATGGTCGATCGGACAATCTCTGCAACTATCTTAGCGGCCATTATGTTGCTTCTTTGGGCGTCCCTTCCTCTAGATCGGGAGGTGCCCTCTCTCAGAATCAGAATGGGTGTTTCGGACATTTCTAATCAGATTCTGATTAGGGCGGATTGTGCTTCCCAAGATAAACATATGCAGGCAGATTCTTTAGAATAGCAAAGAAAGTGTCCAAGAACTTGAGAGGACCACGGGAAAAGGCGCGCTCCGAGCTTCCCGGGACTAAGATTATCGCCGGCAGCCCGTCCGACCTTTCAAAGGCATGGGCGAGGTACTATGACCGGTTAGGGGCACACTTTGTTGAACTGATCGGTCGGAGACGATTCCAAGTGATCCTTGAAGCTGGATGCGGGAAAGGACAGCTCACAATACCCTTACTCAGAAGGCTTCCGACAAACGTAAAGATGATCGCCATAGACTCAGCGAAGGGACCCTACGATGGCTGGTTGAACGAGCTAGGTCACCAGCTCCGAACTGCCGGATTGGAAGAACGAGTTCGACAGATCAGATCCGACGCGAGAAGGATCAAAGGCGTCGAAGATTCTAGCGTTGACGTTGTAGTTTCGAACGAATTGCTGTGTGACCTACCATTTGATTCACAGCTCGAAAAGGCTCTGAAAGAATTCTATCGGGTCCTCCGGCCGGGAGGCCTCATGATCCACGGAGAGTGGTCATCCTCTCCGGCAATTGAGCCTCAAGCCTTTCTCGTTAAACACTGGCCCTCCTGGACCCCTGACCAACTCTTTGCGATAACGCGAAAAAACGGCTTTCATAAATTCCGCGTAACCTATTTCGGAACAACGATCCATTTCGGATATGAAAACGCGATTGACGAGCTTCGAACCTGGGGCGCCAAGGAAACATTTCTCAGACGAAATGATAAGATGCTAAAGCGAGAAGGAATTGAACTCCCATACGAGCATATTGTGCAATGCGAAAAGTAGAAGATAATTCCTGGAAACCGAAGTTTCCGCTGAGGAAGGTCTCGCACGAAGAACGGGTTGAATTGGCACGAAAGATCGCCTCCCAAATCCTTGATACCCACAAGGACACAGTTTTGGCCATCTGCATCTATGGATCCACTGCCAAGAAATTGGACCGTCCATACTCAGATCTCGAAATATTCTGCGTCGCCACGGATGGGCTAGAGGTCAAAAACAAACGCTATGTCTACGATGGTCTACTCGTCGAGATAGATTATTTCCAAGAATCAAACTTTCTCAAAGAAGCCACACGAGTAGGCTGGGACTGGCCACTCGGGGCAGACCAATACCGGAACCGGATTGTATTATTCGAACGTGACAATTGGTTGAAGAAACTGGAGAAGGCAGTCGCGGAAAACGACAGGGCAGATTTCACTGAGGAATTGCGTTGGGCCGCCGAAACCATGACCGAGTCCCTCGCTGCCGTCCGCAACGCGCACTTCAAGGGTGACCTGAAAGAACTTAGAACCCGGGCGTTCTACATGACGTGGGACACTGCAAGAGTCGTATTCCTCCATAACCGCAGATATGTTCTCACGACAAGCTGGTTCTGGAAACAACTATTCGAATGCCAAGAACAACCCAAAGGATTCCGAAAACTGATAGACGTGGTTGCGGGATTCGAGAAGGCGACGATTGCAGAGCTCGTAGACGCCGCGGAGGACCTGTGGCGTGCAACGATGCTGATGGTTCAACCTCGCGGAATTTCCATCGAGTCGGCAGTCATCAAGGTATGATCCTCTAGGCTAGGCAAGAGAGGTTTGAAATCAATTATCAGTCCTCTTCGAGAGACAGCAAGATGGGCAATTAGGCGGTAGAAATCTCTACGAGTAGGTGGTAGTTGAACCTATTTGAGCAAGATATGATTACGGACCCGGAAAAAACGTGGGTATTAGATTTGATCGAGAGTAAGAAGCTTAATTCTACTTCTTGCTCTTCTTCTTTGGCTTACTAGGCGTCCGAATTCACCTATAACGTTCTAATGCATCGTAAAGATATAAAACTATTGTATTCTGGGCTTATCGGATGAAACAACTTATGTTTTGAGCTAAAATCTCCACAAATAGCCCTTTTCTGCACTATTTCCTTGCGTTCAGTCGGAAGAATTCGTTCTGCGGCGAAAATCGTACTTCAAAGCGGTCACACAGTTCTGTCAAATATCGGCCGTCGCCACTTGGGCCTGAGACGATTGAAAATTTCCTGTCTTGGTTGATCGTCAGGTCGAGTCTTTCTCAATGGAGGCTGCTAACGCTTCTTTCTCAAGGATAGAGCCACAAAGAATGCATCGTTTCCCCTTCTCCATATCAGCCATCAATTCTTCACGGGGAATACCCAGGGAGGACTCGAGCTCAACAATATCCTTCGGAAACGCCTGAGACTCTTCACACTCGTTGCAGATCAACCCGTCATGCATCTGCCACTCTAATACGGGACAAAGGGCCTAGTTATAGGCCTCTTGACCGCTTTCAATGCTTCGGTCGCTTCTTCGGTTCTCTCCCTGGGTTAATTGTCTGCTTCAGTGCTTGTTCTAGGGTGGTCGTCGGATGAACACCTGTCCCTGGGAGATAAGGGAACTAACTCCAATTCCAGAGATGGGGGTAATCAGGATAAAGGGTTGCCTGACCGGGCGTAAAATCCTAGCCGCGGCAAGGGTCAAGCTACCACGCTATGGGCGTGAGGGGGCGGTTGAGGCTCGACCGTTCCCTGCCGAGAAGAGGCTACGTGTCTCTGAGGCGCAAGGGCTCTCAGGTGAAGCAATGAAGGGGAACCCGACGACGACGGTAATCCCCGGAGTCGATGAGCGCAAGTCGAGTCCTCAAGCAACCGAAGACTAGACAGAACCCTCCTCTCCAATAACCCTATGAACAACCTAATTTTTTGGGTTACCCACAAGAAAAAGAGCTGCTTCTGAGAGCCAAGAATGGCGCGAAAGATCCAAGAGCATAACGGATGATGCAATTGAGATTGGGAACCAGAAGTCTTGGGAAGAGCGACCTAAGAATCACTAAGGTCGGGGTGGGTACTGCACCTATTGGCTCGACGCCTGAGTGGAGAATTTACTGGGGACCCCAAGACGAGAAGGCAGCAATCAAAACTATCCAGACAGCAATTGACCTTGGCGTGAACTGGATAGACACAGCCCCATTCTATGGCTGGGGAAGAGCAGAGCAAATTGTTGGAGAGGCGATCAAGGGACGACGCGACCAAGTCTACATCTTCACAAAATGCGGGACTCTTCCAGACGGCAGAGGAGGATGGTCGGAGAACCTCAAACCCGAGAACATTAGAAAGGAATTGGAAGAAAGCCTCCAACGTCTAGAAACGGACTACGTGGATCTATACCAGTTTCACGATCCGGATCCCCTGACACCCATCGAGGAATCTTGGACGGAGATGCAACGCCTCATAAATGATGGCAAAGTTCGGCACGGAGGATTATCAAACCATCCCACGAATCTGATCGAGAGAGCACTCAAAGTAGGACCAGTGGTGTCCAGCCAGAACCAATACAACCCTCTTCAAAGACAGACCGAGCGAGAAATATTCCCATTCTGTCTAGAACACGGGATCGGAGTTCTCGGATGGGGATCCCTATCTGAGGGCGTCCTAGCAGATAATTTTGACATTGACAAATTGGATCCGATGGATTTTCGAAGACGACAACTCTACGCCCAGCCAGAGAACCACGCAAAGGTTCAGAGTATCCGGAAAGCGTTTAGACACGTCGCCGATGCTCATCGCAGGACAATGACGAACGCTGTCATTGCGTGGGAACTGATGCGTCCTGCATTGACAGGAGCGATAATCGGAGTCCGAAACGAGAACGAGGCTCGTGAAATGATGGGCGGAGCCAACTGGAAACTAACACCTGCCGAGATGAGTTCAATTCAGGATGTGCTAGCTGTTTGGGAAGGATCGAGGGTTCCCGCTGGCTAGGAATGTTCTGCGACAAGGATCTTTGATAGGATTCTAGAAGCCTTTCCCAGGCATCTAATCTCGTTAGCATCAAGCTTGGAGAGCAGTTTGATCAGTCGTTTCTCTCGTCTGTTTCGTCCTTCGTGCAAAAGTTTCGTTCCCTTGTCTGTGGATGAGATTATGACTGAGCGCCTATCATCTCTGTTGGTCTCTCTTCGGACTAGTCCTTCTTTGACGAGAGCCTCTACCACACGGCTCATAGTTGGCGGCCTAACCTGCTCTACCTCTGCAAGCTTGTTCAAAGTAAGTGGACCTCCGAAGACAACAACCGACAATGCTGAGGCTTGAGCGGGTCCGATTCCCATAGCAGAATCTTCTGTTCTCACATGACGCAATAGGTGAATCGCATTGCTGTGAAGGCTCCTGCCAACTTCTTCGAGGCTTAGTTCTTTCGTCATTTTTACGCGTCTAGTTGTACGCACCACCAATGTATATATATTAGCATGACTAATGATTAGCTATGCTAAGTATCCAAACCGATGCGTTCCTCGAAGCCATCCAGAAAGGCAATCTATCGAAAGTCACCCAACTTCTAGAAACAAACCCAGACCTCGCAAACAGCAAGACAAAGGATGGCACCTCAGTTATACTCCTCGCGCTCTACCACGGACAGAGAAATATCGCTGAGGCAATAACCAGCAAGAAAACCGAACTCGATATCTTTGAAGCCTCGACCCTAGGAAAGCTCGACCACACCAAATCTCTCATAGATCGGACCCCTTCACTTGCAAGTGCCTACTCTCCAGACGGCTTCGCGATTGTCGCTCTTACAGCATATTTGGGCCAGAAGGAAACAACAGAATATCTCATTGGGAAAGGCGCGGACGTTAACGCGGTTGCGAGAAATCCGACAGGTTTCACAGCTCTGACTGGGGCAGTGGCTAACAATCATACCGAGATAGCGAAGCTACTCGTGAAACGAGGCGCTCAGGTCAACTACAGGTACGAAGGCGGGTTCTCACCGCTAATGGCAGCATCTGAGCACGGGAACGTCGAGCTTGTAAATTTCCTTCTTGCAAACGGAGCTGACCCCAATGCAAAGACCGGGGATGGAAATAGCCCTATGTCGTTTGCTAAAAAGGGGAATCATGTCGGGATTATGGAGGCACTGAAAAAGCATGGCGCCAACGCCCCCTAGAAGACGCCCGTCGAACGCCAACTAGAAGCACGATGCTCGCCTTCCGAAGGTCTATAACCTAGTAAAGGGACTGGAAGAGTATCGCGGATTATAGGAGGTGTACTAGGCCGAATGAGTCGTGGTTCGTACGGTGGTCCCAGAACAATGCACAAAGTCGTCTGTTCTGACTGTGGTAAGGAGACTGAAGTTCCTTTCCAGCCAACAGAAGGTAGACCAGTTTACTGCAGGGACTGTTACCAGAAGCATCGAAGGTACTAGGAGCCCCCTCTAGGGAGGCCTAGGTACCCTTCCCTCATTTTTTTATCCCGAACGAATTATAAGCGACGTGAGTTCTTCGAAGATTTCTTAATCCTGGCAGAACTCGCTTTCTTGTTCGTAGGCTCTTTGTTGTCACGAGAAGACGGTCGCAGGTCTTCGGTCGAGTCCCTTTTTCTGATTGCGTAAAGCCGGAAGAGACGGTTTAGCTTGGTTGGCATCTTCATCAATTGAGTTCCATGGGGGTCATTGTAAAATTGGGTGTTACTGAGCCCTCATCAGCTTGACTGCAAAGGGCTAGTTCTCAGCTTGTCCAGGCATTACTTCGTGTCGATGACGGAAACTCAACACGATCGCAAGTGTCCCCGACAGTGCGAAAAGTATCCCTAACAGCTCTTGATCGAAGGCAAAGAAGAGGGTTGAGAACCCTGCGAGAAAGAACCCGACAAGACCCACGACCTCCCAACGCTTCATCCCTAGGAGATCTTTTCGCAATCTCTCGCCGAAGCGAACCGCCAAGGCGCCAAGAATTATCAGACCAATTGCCCCGACGAAAATCTGATAGGTCAACTCGGAATAGTAATTTCCGAAGGTCAGAAGTAAGCCAACCTCGTCCCCAATGAGACCCAGCCCGAGACCATACACGAGTGCGTAAGCCCGGTCCAATCTTTCCGTCCTCCTTCCCACTATGGCTAGCCAACCGGTCAACGCCACCATTCCAATCCCGTACCAGAAGTGATGAAAATGTATCCCTCTCCCAACTACTACGCAAGTAGGACAAGCGGTTGCGAACAGTCGCGATCCGAAGAAGCTCAGTAGGAATGCCGCAATCGCTATGAAAGCCAACGTGTGTTTGAATGGGATTCTGATCGCTTCTCGAGACATGATTTGCGATAGGCAGGAAAAACTCCCGCACTAGAAAGATATTGTGGATAGCACTTGCTGAGTTGGGGGATGGCAAGTAACCATGCGCCCAGCTTAAATTGCAATATGATTCCAGATTGCGGACAGGATCGCGAGACAATGGCTCTTCCTCTCGAAGTTGTACTTGCCAATAATCTCTGGGTCATCATCTGTGGACTTCTCGTTTTCATAATGACCGTCTCGGTCGGATTCCTCGAAGTGGGGGAGCTGGGCGCCGAGATGGAGGTGAGTCTACTAAAGACGATGCTGATCACTGGCTCGGCCATATTCTTCATGGCGTTTGTCGGCTTTAACACAGCTTTCGCTCCGACGATCAACGGAATGATTGGAAACCCCAGTTACAACGGGTTCTTCCTAGGGGGCTTCTCCCCTGACGCAAACCAGCTTCTCACCGGCGCTTGGTGGTCAACTGCAGCGCAGGGTCTGACAACCGGGACCTACTTCCTCTTCGAGACAGCTTTTGCCTCTGTCACCCTGGCTCTCGTGGGCGTCGTTGTCTTGCGTAAGATGAAGTTGCAAGCTTTCCTCGTTTACTCGATCGTCTACTTCGTTCTAATCTGGAATCTCCCGGCAGCTTGGATCTGGAATCCTAGTGGCTGGCTGGCTCGAATGGGCATGGCTGATTTCGCGGGAGGGCTCGTGGTCCACGGAGCGGCCGGGGGCGCAGGACTTGGAATCGTTCTCCAGATCTGGCGAGAGGAGCAGAAGAGGGGAAGGATTGAGAGCGTTCAGGTACCCTACAAGCTGAACGGGGGATGGCTGACCTTGTCGATACTTCTTCTCTGGATCGGATGGTTCGGCTTCAACCCTGGCAGCGTTCTCGCATTCAACAACTCGGCCATGACTGTCGTCCTTACAACCTTCTTGGCTGCGGCATCCTCCCTCTTGTCAATCATGTACTTCAGATATCGGATGATCAAGAAGATGCCGGATCTGATCTATGCGACTAACGGGGTCCTCATGGGACTCATCATCATAACCCCGCTCGCAGGGTTCGTTAGTCCGGGCAGCGCGGCGATTTTAGGGTTGATCGGCGGACCACTGTTCCTTGCCGGTGAGAAATGGTTCTCAAGATTCAAGTGGTTCTCAGACCCTGTCGGCCTGTTCCCAGGACACTTGCTCGGTGGGCTGTTCGGGGTCCTGATGATCGCCGTTTTTTCCCAGAGGACATTTGCGATTGCCTCCGGAAACCCCGTTACTCCGGGGAACTCTCCGATTCCGGACGGACTCTTGTTCGGCGGTGGAACCGCAGCCATACAACAGCTGGGAATAGAGGCCCTGGGCATAGCAGTGGTCATGGCTACGGTCTTCGTCCTGTCCTTCGTGACTGTCCGAATCATCAGCAGGGCAATGCACGGAATCCTCAACCGAGAAGAACTGTAGCTGACAACCTCCCCTTGCTGTAACAATTTTTTCCCGTTAACTATTATGTGACCCCGGGGGGTCGAATTTCCCGCGCCCGCCCCTTCATGAAAACATGCTAAACCTAGACCCTACCCAACCAGTGTCCCAAGATCTTACTGAAATACGTCCTTCCAAACTGAGAACCTATCGGCCTCGAAGACAACCAAGCCTCCAAGGAAGAAGCTCTTCAACATGCATGGCCCGAACGATTGTTCGATGAGATCTAATAGTTGCTTGTTGGTTCTCAACTTCTTCCAAGTCGGAATAATCATCCTGAACGGATTACCAGATGTCCTTCCGCAAGTCGCAAAGCGGGCTAGAATGGGCATGATATGTGAAATGTAGAAGCCGATCAAGGATCTCCAAAATCCAATGTCAGGCTTGCCAATATCAACAACAGCGAGAGCCCCTCCACGCCTTGTGGCATGCGCAAACTCATCCAGACTCTGACCCACGTTCACCACATCTCTTAGCGAGAAGCAAGTGATCACAGCTCCCAGAGAACCTGCTCTGAAGGGAAGGTTCTCCGCAACTCCAACAACCGGACAGAACCGACGTCCGAGACGAGACTTTGCAAATCTGACCAGGTGAATAGACGGGTCCAGGCCTACAATATTCTCGAAGCCATCCTCCAACAAAATCCGGCTGGAAACCCCTGGACCCACACCAGAATCCAGAACCCATTCTGGCCTGTGGGATCGGAGAAACGCGACGGCTCTTCGCCTCAAAGGGCCAGCAAGCCCAAACGATATCCACTCGCTAGTTGACTCGTAGATCGGCAACGCATCCTCGATCGCGTGGACTACGCTGCTCCACTCGTCTCTACTATTGTCCAGGGAGACGTCCTCTGATTAGGTGATGGAAAATCCAGTCCTTATATAGCCCAGAGCCCAAAATGACTCTAGAGCACGTGGTGAACGTGCTTAGGAAAAAATTCTCGAATGGAAACGCCTCAAAACAACTTGGATGTGTCGGAGAGCCTCGACCGCAGCTTCAACTTTTCAGAAGTATTCCAGCTCGTCAAGAGATCAGTCAAAACCAGCATTGGCCGGCGACGCACCGGACTCATGCTGGGTCTCGCTGATCTGCCTGACTATATTGGGGCATTCCATCAAATGGGGTCCAACTTCATCGTCATGAACAGAAGCCTGCTGGATCAGATAACTCATCTTGCAAAGGACAGACGCTACATCAACGCATACGTGTTCTACACCCTACTCCACGAATACCTCCACACTCTTGGTTATGCAGATGAGGGAGACGTCCGACGACTAACTCGCCAGATCTGCGCAAGAATACTTGGACCCGACCATCCGGCCACCAGGCTAGCGGTTGACGGTCCCGCTGTTATGTTCCCTGAGATAACCTTCCAGCATCACGGGGAGTCAAGGTCTAGAAGACTGCCGAAATTCGAGATTGTCAGGGAATTCGAAAAGGAATACAAGAGCTACGTAGCTTAGAGCTCTCCAGAATCGCCTTCAAGCTCGGTTTTCTCTCCGAGGAATTTCAGGAAACTCGCAAGCTTCCAATACGCTTCGAGAAACCCCAGCCCGCGATGAGTTATCGAATACGAGGTATCCTCACCCGTTAGTATTCTAACCAATCCGAAGGAAGACAGGTCAGTGAGAAACCTCTTGATCCGATCCACTGGAAGCCCGACAGCGTATGAGACTCGCGTAATCTTGGTAGGTCCTCTGCGCTTGAGAGCCTCAAGGATTTCAGAGTAAATGTCTACGCGAGATCGCTTCGCCACGCCCAGCCATCTCAGAGGGGAGGCTTGGGCAAGTCGTCAGTCTTCACGGGAGGTTTCGCGAACTCTACGTCTGGTTCCGACTCGATCCTATCCACATACCGCACCTCGCCACTTATTCGACAGCGAGACTCGAACCGGGCAGTTCTAGTGTAGACATTTCGAGCTCGGACCTTTTCGCCCATATCTAGATTGTCCGCGTAGACGTCTTCAATCCGGGCGTTGTCTCCGATCTTCACATGCTCGCCAACAAGGACCCCTAAGACCTCTGACCTTTGACCGAGCTGTATCGTCTTCGCCTTGGTCCCTTTAGTTGTCCGCAGCCGCCCTCCAACTTCTACCTCGTCTTCAGCCACTATCAGGTCCGCTTCTATCATGCCACCGACCTCTAATGAGGCGAGCCTCAAGCTTCCTCCAATTCGGGCTGTCCCGCCCATCTCTAGATCCCGCTTCAGGTGGAGGTTGCCGGAAACCTGCAGCATGCCTCCAATGTCCACTTCCTCTCCCTCTCCATTCCCGGCGATATCGACCATCCCTCCAACATCTATCGATTCAAAGATCAAATCCCCTTTGCTCTCGAATCTTCCTCCCACATCGATGCTTCTCCCCTCGCCCCCTTGGTCCAAGGCCACGGTTCCTCCAACGTCAATCTTGTCGAACTTCAAAGGCTTGGAGGAGCGGAACGAGCCTCCAACATCGATTATTCGAGAAATTTCGCCACCGCCGACCTCAGCGCTTCCGCCAGCGTCCAGTCTCACGCACTGAATTTTTCCATTGACTTCGACTCGGCCTCCAACATCGACATCCTCAACGTTCGCATCGCCTTCGACCTTGAAGGATCCTCCGACATCGACCTTGGTCGCCGTGATCGATCCTCCAATGTCCAGCATTCCTCCAACCTCAAAGTCGTGAGCCGTCGCAGATTTTCCAACGAACAAACGAGAGTCAACTTCCACTGAGCCAGCTTCCAGAGAACCATGGACCCGCAGCTCACCGTGTTCCACTTCGATATCGCCACCGGTTCTCAGGTCACCTGAGATCTCTACTCTTCCATGTTCGACGTTTAATCTTGAGCAAGTAAGACTGCCTTCGAACTCGGCATCACCCTCACAGACTATTTCGCCGGAGACCTCGATGGGCGATTCTCCTTCCGCCTGTACTCTAGCTCTGTCCAAAAGGTGAAGTTGGCCGTCCACCTTTGCCAGCTTCAGGGTAGCGTTTCTAGGTACAGTAACATCGCCCATCTCTCAACCCTCCTAACGGAGCGTTAGCCTCAACGGGTTCCTGTTAATCCAGGTGACAGCTGTCCCGGTCTGCTCACGGTTTTGGCGTGGGTAACATTTCATGAATTTTCGCCTCAAGAACGAAACAACGCTGTCGCCGCTTATAATGTCGGTTCACTTCTCGTAGTCACATGATGTGATTATCTGCAACCTTGCTTCTTTGAAGTCGGAGACCCGAAACTGTTGCATAAACAATCAACGCTCTGAACCGAGGTGGTAGTCAGCAAGACTTAATCCCGAGTTTCGCGGTTTGAGGATGAAGACCGCATGAGGTGCCATCGACATTGCGTTGTACGCAATCATCACCGTAATTGTTGGAGGCCTCATCCTCTGGTTCCTATTCTACGCGTTTGCGGGCCAAACTCCGCCATCGAATCTAACTGAGGAGACTCTCAAGAGATTGATAGGATCAACTGGACGTGCCACATCGGACATTACAGAATCGACAGGCACGGTACTTGCAATCAGCGAAGAGTTCTCTGCAAAGACGTCAAAGGAGATGATACAAAAAGGGACTCTCGTGAAAGTCAGAGAAACTGATGGGTTAATGCTATTGGTCGAGAAGGAGCAGTCTAGGTCTTATCCGCAACCGCTGGTGTTGCCGCAGTTATTGCACTTGTAGCAAGACCCTGCTCGAACCATGATCATCCCGCAGTTCTCACATGCGGGCGCGTCGGATTGGTTGTCGAAGCTCGCGAGAGGAGTCACCAACTCTGGTGTCTCAAGTGATTTCATCTCCGCCATTGGGCCCGCTACTTTGGACGGAACCGGCTCAACCAGCTTTACCTGAGTCCCATTCTCCAGTGTCGTCCTCGCAAGTCCGAGCGCATCCTGTTCCTCCTTTGGAAGGAACTTCAAGCCAAGCCATCTGAAGATGTAATCTACCACGGACTTGGCGAATCGAATATCCTGGTTGGTCGTTATTCCTGCTGGCTCGAATCGTGTATGGGTGAACTTGTTCACAAGCACCTTCAACGGGACTCCGTATTGTAGGGCGAGGGAGATGGAGGTTGAGAACGCGTCCATCAATCCTGAGATTGTGCTTCCCTCCTTCGACATAACCACGAATATCTCACCGGGAGTGTTGTCATCGTAGAGGCCTACCATGAGATAGCCCTCGTTCTGGGCGATCGAGAACTTGTGGATTATCGCTTCCCTCTCTTCAGGAAGGCGGCGTCGGAACGGCTTGAAGACAACTGCCTCCTTTGTCTTCTCGGCTGCTTTGCTTTTGTCCTGCATAGTTGTGGTTAGCGGCTGGGTTCTCTTGGAGCCGTCACGATAGATCGCGATGGCTTTCAATCCCATCTTCCAAGCAGTAATGTAGGTCTCGACTATTTCGTCCACGGAAACGTTGCCGGGCATGTTGACGGTCTTGGAGATTGCTCCGGAAATGAAGGGCTGAACAGCGGCCATCATCTTGACATGGCCCATGTAGTGTATGCTTCTCGTTCCTTTGGCGGGTTTGAACGCGCAATCAAAGACCGGCAAGTGGTCTTGTTTGAGGTGTGGAGCGCCTTCTATTGTGTCATGGTCTTCGAGGTACTTGAGAATCTCGCCGGCCTCTGTCTTCGAGTAGCCGAGCTTTGTCAGTGCTTCGGGAACGGTGTTGTTGACGATCTTGATCACGCCGCCTCCGACGAGCCACTTGTACTTGATCAGGGCGATGTCGGGCTCGATGCCAGTGGTGTCGCAGTCCATCATGAAAGCGATTGTTCCAGTCGGCGCGATCACGGATATCTGAGCGTTCTTGAATCCGAATCTCTCGCCTAGCGAGAGAGGGTCGTCCCAGGACTTGAGGGCGGCTTTCAAGAGCTCCTCGGAGACTCCTTCTGTAGGAATCTTGTAGGCGTGTGCCCTGTGCATGTCGATAACGTTGAGGAAAGGCTTCTCGTTCACAGAGTATCCCTTGAACGGGCCAAGTCTCTTGGCGATTCGCGACGATGCGGCGTATGCTCTACCGGACATCAGGGCTGATATGGCTGCGGCGTAGTTTCGACCTTCGTCGCTGTCGTACGGGAGGCCTCGCGCCATCAGTAGGGCGCCTAGGTTTGCATAACCAAGTCCCAGTGGACGAAAGTCGTGACTGTTCTTCTCTATGGCGGGGGTTGGGTAGCCTGCGTTGCCGACGAGAATCTCTTGGGCGCTTATCACGATATCGACTGCGTGTTCGAACGATTCGACGTCAAACTCTCCGTCTACGGTTCTGAACTTCATGAGGTTCAGGGAGGCGAGGTTGCACGCGGAGTCATCGAGAAACATGTACTCAGAGCACGGGTTGGACGCGTTGATCCGGTTCGTGTTCGGACAGGGGTGCCACTTGTTGACTGTGGTGTCGAACTGGATTCCAGGATCGCCGCAGATGTAAGCGGCCTCTGCCATCTCTCTCATCAGGTTCCGGGCCTTGTAGATGTCTGCTACCTGGTGGTTTGTGATGTATCGAGTCTTCCATTCCTTGTCCTCTGTTACTGCGTGCATGAACTCGTCTGTGACACGGACGCTGTGGTTAGCGTTCTGAAAGAAGATGGAACTGTAAGCCTCTCCGTCAACGGCGCCATCGTAGCCTGCGTCGATTAGGGCCCAGGCTTTCTTCTCCTCTTTCGCTTTTGACCAGATGAACTCCTCGATATCAGGATGGTCAACGTTTAGAATGACCATCTTCGCGGCTCGACGTGTTCGTCCGCCGGATTTTATGACGCCTGCGAACGCGTCGAAACCCTTCATGAATGAGACGGGGCCACTGGCTTTTCCACCGGTGGAGAGGTGCTCTCTTGACGAGCGTAAGGATGAGAGGTTTGATCCCGTTCCGGAACCGTACTTGAACAGCATACCTTCCGTCTGGGCGAGCTGCATTATCGACCGCATATCGTCCTGGACGGAATTGATGAAGCAATTGTGTACGACGATGTTCTCCGAGAGATATTGCCCGCTCAGTGTTTGTATGTCGTAGACAGGCTTTTCTCCGAGTTCTTCGATAGAAACTATGGTTTCCCACCGGACGTCCGGACAGTTCTTGCCCGGGTTCTTCAGAGAATCTTGCAGGCGTTCTTGTTTGCGAGTGCTGATGAAACCGATAAGCTCTGAAAACCTCTCCCTCTCACTTCTTATGCTTATGTCGACCTCCCAGAGGTCATATCTATCAGGTCTCTTCTCCTTCTTCATACGGAGTCTGCTGTAGATTCCCAAGCAAAGCAGCAATCGTTGAACGTCTCTAGCGAGGGACCTACTGACAACGGCGAAGCCGACGTGAGAACTCTTGCTTTTTGCAGACAGGGCTACGTATCCCTCAGCCTGAAAGAGACTTCTCAGGTATTCGACGATGGCCACGTTGCTTGCTCCAATGAGATTCTTGGGAGCCTGGATCGCTGTCCCTCGGTTGAGAAGGTTGTATTTCGTTACGAAGGGGGCGAGTGTCTCACCGTACATCCGCACCCTTCTATAGTTGAGATCTGGACTCTTGACTTTGACTGGGGTTACATTGTAATGGGCGTTCTGGAAGACCTTACCTATCTTGCCTAGCACGAAATCGTATTCTTCATTGTTCGCCGTCTCGAATTCAAGGGTCAACGATCTGTTAGTTCCGCTCTGGTACTGGCCAACGAATCCGTCTGATTGTAGCCAGCCAGCAAGGGCTGCCTCGTCCTCTGGGACAGAATCACTAATAATTCCGTTGAGTTTGGGTCTTGATGCTTCTATTCCCTTGTGTGCGTGAAGTTGTAATTTTGTGCCTATCTTTAGCTCGTCGACACGTTGCCAAGTCCCTGCGATTCGTCTTTTCGATGAGGCAAGTACGACGTGGTCTGCTGTGACATCCACTGAAATTCCATTTGACACTGTAATCCGATACACTTTCTTGACTCCATTTTGCTTTACACCTGTTACTAGAGTGATCCCTTGGGAATCATAGACGGGCAACCCAAGTAGGCCGTGTGATACGATGTCGCCAATGGGAGTCATCCCGTACGGAGTGCTTATCATCGCGTCGTATGGTTGACAGGCGGAGCATTGGGGTCGGTCCTCGACTCCCACGTTGAACCAGACAGGGCTGTTGAAGGCGGCCATCTGGTGGAGGAGGATGTGTGTGAGTTCTGACTCGAACGTCTCAGCTTCTTCCTCGTCGAGGAAGTAGTTTCCTTTCTTGCCCCAGCGCGCGATGGTTCCTGCGACGCGGCCTATGAGTTGTTTGACGCTGCTTTCTCTTCCGGGGGTTCCGAGTCTCCCGCGGAAGTATTTCGAGGCGACGATGTTTGCGGCTGTCTGGGACCAGAACGAGGGGACTTCGACGTTCTTCTGTTCGAAGATTGTCTGTCCTTTATGGTCGGTTATGACCGCGTCCCGGATCTCCCATTTTACCGCGTCGTATGGGTGGACGCCTGGTTTCGTGTAGGACCTTTGGTATCGGAATTCCCCTTGGGGAACCTTCGGTATTTGTTGGATTTCCATTGCTCTTACCTAACTCCTATGCTTCTTCTTCCCCGTACTTCGGAGCGAGAACTTCAGGAGTATCTTCCCACCATCGGGTCCGCTGATTAAAGAGATTTGTACAGAATCGTATAAACTTGTAGTGTAACCCGGAAAATCCTCCCGGCAGATATGCGCCGTAGAGCGCAATGGATTTTGAAACATCTACTCTTTCAGACCGACAAGAACTCCGTCGCGTAAGGGGACGATGACGGTTGACATTCCCGGGTAGCCGGATACTTCCTTGTTGAACTTGATCATTGTCTGGGTTAGTTCTGACTTGCCGCCTTTCGCGACATCGCCGCCCCACAAAGTGTTGTCGGCGATGAACAGGCCGCCTTTGCGGAGCTTTTTCACGCTCAACTTGAACGCGTCCAGATAAATGTCCTTGTCAGAATCAAGAAAGACCAGATCGTACTCGTCTTTGAGAGTTGGGAGAATGTGTAGTGCGTCTCCCTTCAGGACCTTGATGATCTTCTGGAGCTTGGCTTCGGCGATGTTTTTCTCAGCGCGCTTGATCCGTTCTGGATCTTTGTCGATGGTTGTGACCAATCCCTTGGGTGCAACTGCTCTTCCAAGCCAGATTCCGGAATAGCCGATGGCGGTCCCGATCTCGAGAATGTTCTTGCTCTGGCTGCTGCGGGCGAGGTTGTATAAGAGCCGGCCGACGAGGGGGCCGATGATGGGGACTGCTCCGGTGTCGGCTTCCTCTTCCATCTTTTGAAGGAGGAGATCTCTTGGCTGGGCGATGCGATACAGATAGTCGTCAATATAGTCGTAGGTTATGGCCAAAACTCAAATCGGAACCGAGCTTCGTGGCGTGATAAATAATCTTTTTAGCGGAATCGAAAAATGTTCAGACGACATTCTGGGTTATGTTGAACGTCTGGGTTGTAGAGTGATCTACGAGCGAGCCTAGGATGAGAATCTCGTAGAGCTGGTAGGTTATTGTGAACTTGAGCTGGTGGTTTGCTGAGGTTTTGAAGTTGAAGAGAGTAGTGGCTTGGACTGCGTCTGGAAAGTTTCCTGATGGCGCCCAGCTGGAAATGGATCCATCATAGTTGTCTTGAATACGTACCGCGGTAATCTTCAAGGTTAAGCCTCGGGCGTACGAGGAGGGCGAGGTCTCATTCACCTTGCTGATAATGAGCGAGTATGATGTCGGGAGGGTTGTGCGGGGATAGGTCAGGTTTGCGATTGCGAAGGCTAAGAAGATTCTCCCGTAACCTGAGACTTCCAGCAAGACCCAGCTTCCGCGGCTCGCATACAGTTGGGATGAGAGGTATTTCGTCCCGACTGAGGGGATCAAGACAGGGCTTGTGAACTGCCAGACAGCAAGGATGACAACGACAATCAGAAGGAGCGAAGTGAGAACTTTTCCTCTCGGACCCATGAACGGCTGAGATTCCGGGTTGAGGGGTTGCGGTTCTCTCACGTGTTACTCGGTGAAAAATCGCATAGTTACACTAGGGTTAGTAGGATACGCGGGCTGATGTGGGAATCGGGAGCCCCTAGACAATGCCTGGCGGACCACGACCAATGCTGCTATGGTACGTCTGGATGCATATCGTAGACGGCGCCTGGCACAAACTAGACGAGATATCGAAACAGCTTCGTATTCCGAGAAACGCTGTCTCATGGGCTGCCAAGTTCTTGACAGATCATGGGATGGTGGAGCTGGGCTTTGAAGAAGACGAGATCAGACTCCACAAGACCCAACTGAGACTGGAAGACGTGGTGAGAACGTTGCAGCACTCACCGAAGACCGATGCGACCTCGCAGGGTTCGAGCGAAGTCTCAACCGATCTCTAAGATACTCTTATTATCGGAAGAGCTCGAGTCGTCCTGTCCGATCCTGCCCGGTCAATGCGGTCATGAAACCTCCACCACGGTGAACCAAGGATATTTCTCAAGGTCGGTTCTCGAAACAGCAAACTATCGCTGGTTCAGACCGATCTTGTCGTTAGCCGGATACTCCAGAAGAACGCCGGTCTCAGAATCGATCGAAAAATAATCGAGACGGCTGTGGATGCGAGCAGGGGCAGGTCCATGTTTTCTCTCGAACAAAGAGGAATAGTCGACAAGGATGTCGACCAGCAGATCCTGGAGGGCAGGGTCGACTTCGCGGTCCACAATATGAAGGACGTGCCGATAATAGATAGAAGTGCACGGCTCGTGATAGCCAGTATCCCGGAGAGAGGTTCTCCAGCAGAAGCGCTAGTAAGCGTTGGGGATCTGAGGTTGAAGGATCTTGTAAGGGGCAGCAAGGTTGGGACGAGCAACCCTGTTAGAGTCGCCCAGCTTAGACGTGCTAGGCCTGATCTTATTCCTGAACCTCTATGGGGAGACGTTGAGACGAGGGTTGAGAAGGTGGACAGGGGAGAGTTCGATGCTACTATACTCGCCGAGGCGGGTCTTGCTAGGCTGGGTCTCGCCAACAGAGCCTCGGAGCGTCTGCCGATCGAGGAGTTTATGCCGGCTCCCGGTCAGGGAGCTTTGGCGATTGTTGCGAGACGGGATAATCTCAAGGTCATTGAGACGTTGAGGTCGATTGAGCATCCGCCGACTCGGGCGGAGGTGGATGCGGAGAGAGAGCTGGTGCGGATTCTCGAGGGAACGAGCAAGGTCCCTGTGGGCGGGCTTGCCGAGGCGAGGGGAGACCGGATTCACGTAAGATCGTGTATTCTCTCGGTCGACGGAAAGGAGCGACTGTTTGCGGAACGATCGGGCGCGGCTGGCGAGGGAGTGAAGCTCGCACGCGAGATAGGCGAGGAACTGATCGCGAAAGGCGCAAGCAGGATCGAGATGACCTGGCGAAACGCCCGGCGCTAGCGAAGAGAAAAGGACTCTTCCGCTCAACTACTCTTGCGTCGCGAGGTCGAGTCGCTAAGACCCCCCCTCATGTAGAGGTTTCTTGCTGACTGGCATTGATAATGGGCGAATCTCGTGATTCAGGGCGTGGTCTGGGCTTGGATCGTCAGGCGTATCTAGCAGTCGTCAAGAACGATTTGCTATGCATAGCGACATTGCGCCAGATTCGAGAACAGGGCTGAAAACGGGCGATTTACGGCGCAAATCGATGTTTCATGGAGGGCCGGGCACGGGAAAAACCGGCCCCCCTGGGGGAGGGTATGAAGAGAATGTTTGAGTAAACCATTTTCGTGACGCATAAGGTTGTCTTTTTCCGGATTTTTCACTCTAGTATACAGTACGCCTTGACCAAAGGATCCTGGAAAGATATCTTGTCGAGGATGCGATTGAAGCGCTTGTCGAGCAGTTCGAGGACAGGTCCGCAGGGCCAAGCATTTCCGTGACGCATAATATCGTCCTTCTTAGCGGAGCTTGAAGCTAGGGTTAAAGCCGCACGGCATTTTCTCAAAGCATAATCGTGAATCGCGATGCAGTTCAGACCGTTAGGACGCACTCTTGAATCAATCCCTATCCTCGGCCTCGGAACATGGGGAATAGGAGGCGAGATGGGACCAGACTCCTCCCGAGACGAGATTGGGATCAAGGCTCTCCGGCTCGGCTTGGACCTTGAAATGAAATTCATCGATACGGCAGAGATGTACGGGGCAGGCCACAGCGAAGAGGTTGTAGCCCGGGCCCTCGCGGGACGCCGTGACCGGGTCTTTGTGGCTTCGAAAGTTTCTCCAAGACATTTCGCATACGATGACGTGCTGGCAGCGGCCAAGAGGAGCTTGAAGAGACTCGGGATGAAACAAATGGATCTCTACCAGCTACACTGGCCGAACCCGAGCATTCCTATTTCACAGACGATGCGGGCGATGGAGAAACTCGTCAACGATGGCCTCACCCGTCACGTCGGAGTAAGCAACTTCTCGGTTGAACAGATGAGGGAGGCGCAGCAGTCGCTTTCTCACGAGAAAATTGTCTCCAACCAGGTCGAGTTCAGCCTGATCGATAGAAGCGTGGAGAGGGGAATCCTCCAGTATTGCCAGAAGGAGGGCTTGACACTGATCGCGTACAGTCCACTTGGCCAGGGGAAAATTCCAAGAGGCAGAGGATCCTCATTCAAAGTCCTGGACGAGATAGCAGAGAAACTGGGCAAGAGCAGAAACCAAGTCGCTCTAAACTGGGTCATACAACACGATTCTGTGGTTGCGATCCCCAAGGCCGCGGACACTGATCATGTCAAAGAAAACGCTGAGGTAGCTGCATGGAAGCTCGACAGGGACGATTATCAGAAACTAGCTAAAGAATTCTCGTAGACGCTTCGGGTCATTCTATTCGAGAGGTTCGGGTATCTTCTTGAGCGATCGCACGGGGGAGAGTAGAACCCAGAGAAACGCTAACGAGCCGCCCAGTATCGCTATTCCAATCGCGGTCCGCAATCCAAGAAACTCTCCGAGTAATCCTCCAGTTATGGCTCCGAGGGGTATTGTCCCCCAGACTAGGAAACGCATTGTAGCATTCATTCGCCCCTGTAGACTAAGGGGTACTATCGCCTGTCTCAAACTGACCTGGTTGACATTATAGACGACGACTCCGATGAAACTGATGAACTGGCCAGCCATGATGGCGAGCATGCTCCAGTTAACACCAAACCCTCCAAAGCTAAACAACGGAGACGCGGTGAGGGATCCAGACAGATAGTACGGAATACCCCCTAGACTACCAAAGAGGATGCTAGCAAGGATGGCAGGTCCAACTCCAATCCTCCTTGCCACCCTGGTAGAGATTGCGACTCCAACCAGAGCCCCGATGCTTGCCACGCTGAAGATGATCCCCGCGGTAACTCCGGCGAGATTTGCGGAGACTCCGAGTCCAGCAGGGCTAGGCTGGATCAGGTACAGGAGGAAGAGTGTGCCGAGCGCGGTTCCGAAGAAATTGGACGTTCCCGTGCAGCCTGCAATCATTCGAAGCATCCTGTTGCTGAAAACTACATGGAGCCCTTCTCGGATATCGGCTAGTACCGAGGGCTCCACGATTTCCTTATTGATCACCTCTTCATGATCGATTCGTCCCAGTGCGAGCGCGGATGCGAAGAATGAAAGAGCATCAAAGACGATGGCGATGGGCGCGGTGACTATGCTGATGATGATTCCAGCTATGGTGGGTCCCGCCACCTGAGCGGTAGACGCACTCGCCTGCAAATTCCGGTTGCCCTCGACCAGCTGATCCCTGCGAACTAGAGAGGGCAGGTAGGATTGGTATGTGATGTCGAAGAAGACCTGTAGGAATCCGACAGCGAAGCTTATCGCGTATAGGAATGGAATTCCGAGTTTCGTTATGACGCCCAAGACCGCTGCTATAGGAATCAGTGCGAGTATTGATCCGCGAAGTATGTTGGAAGTGACCATGATGCGCTGTTTGCGGTGGCGGTCAATCCAGACCCCAGCTATCAACCCGAACAACAACCAGGGAACGGATCCAGCGAAGTTGAGGATTCCAACCTCTACAGACTTCGCGCCAAGAATGATGATAGCCGTTAGAGGCAGGGCTAAGCCAGTGAATTGGCTGCCGAATTGGGAGATGGTCTCTGACGTCCAGAGCTTCAGGAAGTTGGTATTCCGCCAGAGGGTGTCCTTCTGGACGGTCGCTGTCTCCATGCTGAGATAGGATTGAACTGTGTCTCTTAAGTGTCGCTCACTTCACGTGGTCACATTCGACAGTCACGTGTAGTGACGAGCAACCACTAGCTTGAGGAAACGCGTTTTTCGACGATAAGGTAAATGAAAATCGCGCTGATTTTGGGGTTGGGACTTCCTGTGAAACTGGGCATTAAGTCACGATAATTTCCTTTTCTATCTCACTTGTACCTGTGGATTTGATGTCCTCACTGACTATTCTCTTTCCATCGAACCATATGAGGTCCGGTTTCTGATGCCCTTTTAGATCGACGTAGATGAGTTGAACCCCCATCGACATTAACTCCCGCATTCGTGCTGCAACTTTCGCGTTGTGTTCAGGCACTATCTTTGAATTCAGTACGGCGGCAGTCTTCTGGGCCGCACTGATTTGTCTGGCTCTGCCTTCAGTTGACATGGGTCTGCGATACGCAAGAGATCGAATTACTCCCTCCATGATCTTGGCCCTGTTCATTAGACCCAGTCTCCATCTTTCGGCCATTTGCTGTCGTCTGACTTCAACGAGTCCAGGTTTTTCTGCGTAGACGCGTTTCATTGCTTCGGACTGACCGGGTCGCTTCATTCCCGCAGGCTTGATCTTGTGATAACAAGTATCCGGGTTCTTGCAGGCGTGTTCTTTGAGACCCTTGTTCCAAGGAGTTCTACTGGATTGTCCTTGCGCACTAACTGACTTGCTCTCATCGATTCCGGGTGTGATCTTCATGAGATCTCCTCCTGGTTTGGTTGAGAGCCCGCGAATGCCTCAAGCGAGTTTCTTCAACAAATCAAGATACTTAGCCGATAGAGGAGGCTGAAAATCTAAGGAAGAATTGATAGAATCCTATGGACCCCTAAAAAATTCCGAGTGTAGTTTCGTCCCAGCATTGTAGACTAAAATGACACTTTTCCCCTCGAACTTGTAACTGCTGTCGATCCAAGCCTTGTGCCGCCCGTATCTTTTCAATGTCGATTCCGTATGGGTCTTGTCGCCATCTAATCGGTAGCCTGTCCATGTTCCATCCTGGCTGGAATACTCCGGGGGCAAATCCGCGCAGTTGTGTACTATGAAGGATAGGAGGTAAGTGTTTGATGGTGTCTCCATGTTGCAGACCTTGCCTGAGAATTTTTCTCTCTCTATCTTGTTTATCTTGACCCAGAAGCCGTTTTCCGTCTTGACTAGGTGACTTGGTTTGTTTGAGTATTTGTTGCCGTCTTGATGGAATCGTATCTCGTATGATGGCTTCGCGTTGACCTTTCGCCCTTGGATCATACCTCGTTCCTTTCTGTCGTCCTTGTAGATGGCCGGTAGAACGCCGACTCGGGAACCGATGAGAAGCGCCTGATAGGCGGCTGTTTTGGATGACGTCGAGAGTCTCTGCGTATTTCCACGCTTGAAACCATCTCCCTTCAACCATCCCTCGAGAAAGGGTTGAGGATCACGTTGTTCAATAATCCACGACGGGATTTTCTTACTGACTGCTCTGCTGCCGAACTCTTTTCTCATGAAATTGGCCAAGGCGGGTTTGGAAAAGCGTACGAGCAGTCCAGTTCTGTGATGGTTGATCGTGCCCTTGACACTCCAATGTTTTTCTGCCATCTGAAGAATATGCTCTGCAAGTTGTCTTTCCTTGTGTCCAAGTGCAAAGTACACTTGATTGCCGGTAGGATATCCTTCGGCCATGTACAGGCCGAGAAGGTAGAGAAGTTCCGGATCTCCTTCTCTATTCCCTTTGAATTGTGGGAAGAAGACCCAATCTTTCTCCGTTAGCTCTCCTGCGGGTTTCCATGTTTCTTTCAGCGATGGTCTGGTTTGATGATCGTACCATTTCGATTTTTGGGGATGCGATTCGCATGATAAGACCGGGTGCTCTGGAGTAAGCCGCGTCTCTGGAAGAAGGAAGGGCTTTACGACAACAAGGTCGCCAGAATAATCTCTCTCGAAATACCGAGATGGAAGCTCATAATTTCCGTTCGCCGATACAATCGAGTCTAGATGCTCGCCCATCGATTCTATTCCAGGGTTGGTGAACACTGTGTCTCCCTTGGGGACGCACCAGAATGAGTATCCTTTGTCTTTGTATTTTTCGTAGATGTCTTTGAAGCTGCCGTAGTCTTGGGTGTTGATCCAGCGGTAGTAGTGGTACTTGTATCGTACCCGGATCTTGAACTTACTCGGATGGTTCTTTGAGCGTTTTTTTCTTCTCTTTCTTGAAACCATTGCCGTTGTTTGGCTCAGGGTGGCTCACCAGCTGTTTTTCCCATTCGTGAGCGAGCCGGATGAACACGTCTTTGCTTGGGCATTTCAGGCGTTTGGTGTGGTACTGGACAAACCGGATGAAACTGTCGATGTCATTGTCTTCTTCGAAGTCAACGGTCAATATGTAGCGCGTGGCCGTCTCTCCCCTTTTACTATCCCGTCTCGCCGGACTAGCAACGTTCCCTGTTGGGGGTTAAGCGAATCGAAACCTACAACCGGTCTCCACAGTACTATCGAGTTACCAGTCACTACGAGACATTGCGAAGTGTTCGCTGGTCCAATATTTTTCCTTGTGGCCGTTCTAGACTCTAGTCGAGTTGATCACGAGGTTTTCACAATCGCGAAAGTTATTGTGAGCCTAGTCGCGAAGCCAAGTTTCTCATATACACGTATTGCTTCAGCATTATCCGTGCCAACGTGAAGGAACGGAGTCTCACCTCTCCTTGTGATCTTCTGGATGAGCGCAGAAACTAGTGAGCTGGCGTATCCACGTCCCCGGTAATCGGGATGTGTGCAGACGACGCTTATCTCGGTGTATCCAGGGAATCGGAATCCTTCCCCCGCCATAGACACAAGCCGGCCGGATTCGTGAAGTCCGATGTATGATCCTAGTTCAGGTGCTCGTTTGCGGAATCGGCCGAGCTTGTTCAGCTCAGTGAGCGCGAGCATCTCATCAATGTGTGAAATGCTGAGATCCTCTCCGCGCCGCTTCACTTCCGAGACCGCTGAGCGATTCCACACCATCTGGGCATTGGGCAACGTGCGAACAACGTTCCAGCCGGCGGGAAAGTGAGGCATCGTGACGAAGGCGAGGGCAGTTGTTCCTTGAGGGCCAAGCAACTGGGCAAGGGAACGATATGATTCTGGAGATTGATCGCGTGTCGCCGCAATGGGAGCGACGTCAGTCGGATATCGCTTGGCTAGTTCGTTGCCTTGAGCGAAGGAAGCGTGAACTGTTGATAGAGCATTCCATGCGGGATTATCCAATAGACTCAACGTGTCCTGCCTCACGATCAAATAGCAATCAAACGAGAGCCTTGCCATTCCGGGAGAAAAGAATATGCCTACTGAGAGCCAGGAGTCTACTGAGCTTGGAGCGGCACAAACATGGCAGAGCGTAAGAAACCTTCTCCACCGATGACTGAAGAACAACTCCGGCGCACTGTCGTTGGCGAACTCAAACCCCATGACGCCCAAATCACTCTTGTAGAATACGATCCTGCATGGCCCAAGAACTTCGCCCGCGAAGCCAAGCGGATCAAGGCTGCCCTTGGCGAACGATTAATCATGGTGGAGCATGTTGGCTCGACTTCGGTGCCTGGGCTCGTGGCCAAGCCGATTATCGACATCCTTCTCGTTGTGGCTAACTCCGCTGATGAACCGTCGTATGTTACTGAACTCGAGGCGGCAGGCTATGTGCTCCGGATCCGCGAGCCCGATTGGCACCAGCATCGCCTCTTCAAGGGTCCTGACACGAACATCAACTTGCACGTTTTCACACAGGGATCGGAGGAGATTCTCAGAACGCTGATGCTTCGAGACTGGTTGCGGACGAGCGAGGCCGACCGCGAACTCTACGCCCGCTCCAAACGCAACCTGGCGAGTAAGAAGTGGAAGTACGTGCAAAATTATGCGGACGCAAAGAGCGAGGTCATAGAAGAGATACTTGAAAGAGCCAAAATTTCCAGTAAATGAGCGTGTCTATCTGACAAGTTCTCGATCTATCTGACTTATAGAAACAAGGGCCCGCAAAGAATATTCTGATCCAGTTTCCTAACCACTAAATTGATGTCTCTCTTTGGTGAAGGCAGTGACTCTTACAAATAAACAGAAGACCATTGTGGCATTAGCATCAGCGGGATTGGTATTCTTCTTTCTAACTCCAGTAGTCCCTGTCCAAGGTCAAACTAGTATCCCAATTCCGGCCGATTACTACGTGGCCAGACATTGCGGATGGAAAGCCTACAATTCGACCTGGTTGGAGTTCAGGTCTCTCGGCTCACACATCTTTGGATTAGGGTACAAATTCGTCGCATACAACACACCTGAACAGTGTTGTTGCGTGTGAAGACCCGATTAAGTAACGCCCTGCTCCTTTGATCCAAATCACTAGCATTCATCGAGAAGAAGCAAAATCGGCGAAAATGTTCCTTGGCCGACGTTATTGTTCGTTTTTCGTTGTCCAACGATCTGAACAGACTTAGCTTTATCATCCGGGCCGCGACGCCCCCGGCGTTTCGAAGAAAAATGTCGGCAGAAACAATACAGATGGAACCGATGACAAGAGCCTTCAAGCACTGGCAGAACCTTGGCGTTGGCGCTATACTACTGGCACTCAATCTCTACCTGGTAACAACAGCGAGCAGCCTGATCTCGGAGACCAGCGCCACCGTACAGGGATGGGCAGTACTCATCGTCGCCGGCTACGCGTTCATCGCAGCCATATACCTAGCAACAACAACCCTATCCGACCACAATCCACTACCCCAAGTGCTTCCTCGAATACTCGACCACACGAAAGCATTCGTAATTGGAGCAGTGTTCTACGGCATCGGATACTTCCTGATCAGCCGCGCAGCCAGCCTCTCTACAAACCAGATCATTGCCCAAGCCATAGCATTGATCGTCGGGGCTGCTCTAGTACTAGTCTCAACCATAACCGCTATATCAGCAGCTCTCACAAGGCTCGACAAGTAGACGCGTCAATTCTCGGGCTCCAGAGAAAGAGCCCACACCCTTTTTTCGAACTCTGCTTCTAACTTCCCTAGGGCGTAGACGATTAAGAATCTCGTTCGCGAATGACCACTCACTAAGTTTCCCAACTCTTCCGTCATTAGAACCGATTTTTCCCGATCCACTGGGGTTGTACCCATTGGGCTGACGCAGGACCGAGATTGTTTACAAAAAAGAGGGATGACGGTCTTGTCGGATCCGGCGCCTCAGATGAGGCGAGTGGTTGTGATGGAATTCGAGGGGTTAGTAGCCCGTTGCTAGGCTACTTTTGCCGTAGCCACTGGATTCAATGTAGACGTTGGGTTGTTCAGTATCTCAGTGGTTCTGAAGGAGAGGTCGAGTTCCACATTGACGGTGAGAGCGCCGTAGGCTTGGAATCCTCCGCCAGTAATCGGCACCTTCAATGATCCGCTGGGTATGGTGAAGGTCACGTTGAGTCCGCTTATGGTCACTATGACCTTGCTAACATTGAACCTTAGTTCTGTGTACTTGCCAGGAGGAACTGAGGCCTTGCCGAGAACCTTGGATACGTTTAGCACTGTGAACAGGTTGATTGTTGCACTGGTGGTTATGGTGGTCCAGCCGCTATCGTTGTGCGCGTTGGCTACATGGACTTCAATGCTGGTGAAGGTCACATAGATCGCTTGTATGGTAGGATCGTACGATGATTGCGGTGGGTCTCGTATGCTTATCTGCGTGTTCGAAGGCGCTTCGAATAGGACTCCTGCGACAGCGCCGACCGCAACGAGCACCAGTACAATAGCTAGGACTATCCGACGTCTACTCTTTCTGACTCTTGGTTGAACTGTTTCTTGTCCCATTTTTTCTCAGCCAGCGAAGACTGAATCTTCTGATATAATCCAAAACAATTGAACAGCCGAACAAATGTCCTCAACCGCGTTCGCGTAGCGGTTCTAGAAAAGAGGGAAAGGGGGGTTTGGTGGCCCCTTTTCCTGTTGGTCAGTTAGTTTAGTCGGTTATCGCGTCGGTGACTACGGCGAAGTTTCTCTGGTTGTCGTTTGGAGGAGAAGCGTTGAGGTCGTTTTGTCCTCTTTGAATCTGGCTGGGGTCGATAAGGACGAGCAGTATTCCGCAGGAGACGTATTGTCGTCCAGGTGGGCAGGCCGGATAGGTGCCTCCGCAGGGTGAGCCGTTAGCTAAGAGTCCAGTTTTGCCTGTGTAGAAGTTGGCGGAAACCGTGTTGTTTCGAATTATTCCAGTGGCGTCTCGGGCGTACTCGATGCCGTTCTGAGCTATGAAGTCTACATGTCCGAGTCCTGTGATGACATTGTTGGTCGTGGTTACGTTGCTGTTGCGATTGACTTCTATTCCGCCCTTCTGATAGGCGTATACTGTGCTCGAGTCTATGCTGCCGGTTGCTTGAGGTCCGGCATCACCACTGTCATAGATTATGCCGATTCCCTTCTGTACTCCATCGGGCGTGAACACTGCGCCTGTGTGGGCTCCTATTTTGTAAACGGTTGCACCGGTGATCGAGACTGTTATGGAGCCAAGTCCGCTGTCAACGAAGATACCGTACTTGTCAGCGTCGTGTACAGTCAGCGAGGAGACGGTTAGGCTCGTGGCGATATAGTCGCCAATATCACAGCCCGTCGCGTCAATCGTCCCAGTCATCGTGTCTATAGCAGCGGTTGTGAGTGCTCCCCGACTCGTCACTACAGGTGTGCAAAGTAGCGGTGCTTTGACCGTGAAGACTACTCCTGCGGTGATGAGAACTGAGGCTGATATGAGTAGTACAACCTTGAGTGTTTTCATTGACCTATTACTAACCATTTTTTTCTCAAACACCGGTGAATGGAAATGGGAAGATAAGGAATGTCTTGCCCGGCGAAAATTTCGAGACTAGATATTATCGAAACTCGATATTGTCGAATACCGACTGTCGTGAACCTGGATCGTTGTGCGAGATTTTGTGATTCATATTGCTACCGTAATTTCTGGACAAACGTTTGGTTCGAACCGCAGAGAACTTATATTCGTTCCGCGGATTCCCTCTCTCCTGTGTGTTTGTAGAGGGCAAAAGTGGGCTTAGTCTTGGACTCTGAAACAAGTAAGCCCTCTAAGTATGAGCGTTTCAGGATAGAGACGAAACCTGCTCCGCATGTGTATCAGATTCCGAACAAGTTCGACGTGAGCGCGAAAAAGCTGCGGCTTGCGGCTATGCTGGTGCACGAGGCTTTCGAATACAAGCTCAACAAGGAAGTCGTTCTCTCTCGACCTTGCATCTACGGTGTTTTCGGGGGGCGGTTTGGCGGGTTCAAGCCGCTGAAGCACAAGTGTGTCGGCTGCATGAGGTGTGTCCAGGAATACCCGCACATCATGGCCGTGAAACAGTCGGACGAGTACAAGACGCTTGGTGACTCGTTCTGGACGCCGGAAGCGGTCTTTACCATCTGGAATGAGGCGTCTACTGGGAAGATTCCGGTTAAGGGGATGGGGTACAAGGGGGCGTTTGGGGGTGAGGGTTTTGATGGGATGTGGACGGACATGTCAGAGATCGTTCGGCCGACCAGGGATGGTGTTTATGGTCGCGAGTATATCTCCACCTGTGTTGATATTGGCAGGAAACCGACTAGAGTAGATTTTGGCAAGATAGATCAGAGTCCTTCGTCTGTTCAGGTTCCTGTTCCGATAATTTTCGATGATCTCCCCGCGTTGGAGTTTGATGTTTGGAATGCTGTCGGAAAGGCTGCAAGGAAGCTCGGGACCTTCTTTGTCACCCACGACCAAACGAGAGGCGAAGATTACCGGGAGAGGATGATTCCGATTGTGGACGACAACAGCCTCGACGAGACCCTGGAGAAGAGGCCGAGTATCGTCGAGTATGATGGTGAGAGATCGGATTTGTCCGAGAAACTGTCGGATAGTCTCCAGTCCTCGATTGTTATCGCGAGAGTTCCTCTAAGGGAAGAGTCCGGTTTGGTTGCGTGCAAGCTGGCACGAGAGGGCGTGCACGGGCTGCACTTGTACGCTGACTATCATGGCCAGGATTATTCCGAGGATCCGAAACATATCTCCGAGTCTCTGAAAGAAGTCCACCAGCTACTGGTCAAAGAGGGATTGCGAGACCAAGTGACGATTATCGCGAGTGGGGGGATTACCTTGGCTGAGCATGTTCCCAAGGCGATCATCTGTGGGGCGGATCTTGTCGGGATTGATACGACTGTTCTGGTTGCGTTGCAGGCAGAGTTTCTAGGTGAGACTCAGAAGAGAGGAACATACAAGTTGAGACCTAGAAAAATTGACCCAGCGTGGGGTACCCAGCGTCTCGTGAACCTGTTTGGTGTCTGGCATGATCAGTTGATTGAGATTCTTAGCGCGATGGGGATGCGTGATGTCCGGCGGTTGCGCGGGGATATTGGCCGGTCGATGATGGACGCGGAGCTGCGGGAGCATTCGTTCAAGGGGATAGCATGGGCAACCAAGAACTAATTGTCGAGAAACATTCGGAAAGAATCCATCATGGGTTAGAGGTTCTTCCGACACTGCGGCATGGGTTGCCGGCGGGTTTGGGGAACAAGCGGTGGACCGCGGAGCTGATTCTGGCGACTTACGAGATGGCGTTGACAGGGGATCTGCCGAAGAATGGCCTGGAGCATAAGATTGGGGATTCGGGTGGGGGTTTTGATGTTCTGGGATGGAAGAACAATGGTTTTCCGAAAGTTGATCAGGATAGTGTCGATCTTTCGATCTCGCTGAACAAGAGAGGAGAAGGTCGGAAAATCGAGATTCCGTTGCCGATCTATGGTGGGGGTATGTCTTTTGGATCCATCAGTCTCAATTTCATGCTTGCGCGGGTGCGGGCGGCGCAGAAGATTGGGACGTACACGTCTACTGGTGAGGGTGGTTACCCGGATGCTATTGTTCCGTATCGTGATCATGTGATTACGCAGGTTGCGACGGGTATGTTCGGGGTTCGGGAGGAGACGATACAGTACGCGCCAATTGTCGAGTTCAAGTACGCGCAAGGCGCAAAACCAGGATTGGGCGGGCATTTGCTAGCGGACAAGGTGACGTCGGAGGTTGCGAAGATGAGGGAGTCCTCGATGTTTACCAGTCTTTACTCGCCGTTTCCTTTCCATAGTGTCTATTCGGTGGAGGACCACAAGAAGCATGTTGACTGGATCAAAACTGTGAATCCACGAGCGCTTGTCTCGGTGAAAGTGTCCACGCCGACGGATGTGGATATGGTGGCGATTGGAAGCTACTATGCTGGAGCGAACATCATCCACATCGACGGTGGGTACGGTGGGACGGGGGCGGCGCCAGAGATCGCAAAGAAGAACATTGCAATGCCGATAGAGTATGCGATTCCAAAGGTCCACGATTATCTAGTGTCTGAAGGGGTCCGGGACGACATTGTATTGATAGCTAGTGGTGGTATCAGGACGGCTGATGATATCGCAAAGGCGATTGCGTTAGGAGCGGATGGGTGTGTGGTTGCGACTGCTGAAGCGGTGGCTGTTGGTTGTACTCATTGTGGTAATTGTGAAAGGGGACGCGGATGCCAAGTCGGGATAACCACAACGGACCCGGAATTGTCACAATTCATCGAGCCTGAATGGGGAGAACAGAGGATTGTCAATCTCTACACCGCTTGGACGAAGCGGCTGAGATGGATTCTGGCAGGTTTCGGATTGAAGAACATTCGGGAATTACGGGGAAGAAAGGACCTGCTTGTGAGGTACAAGTGAGAGAATTGACGGGAGAGAGGATTATTGATTCGCGAAGATCGCTGCCTGTAGACATGGTCCCGGTTGGCAAGCAGGAGGCGGAGGGTGGGTGTGGCGTTGTTGGCCTCGCATGTAATGCTCCGCTTGAAGGAAAATATCTTCTCCAATCTCTTGTCCAGATGCGGAA
>MNGN01000054.1 GCA_001918745.1 Crenarchaeota archaeon 13_1_40CM_3_52_17
CGAACTCCCGCCCTCCGAAGGAAGAGTTCAGGCGTTTTTTCCTCAGTTTACCATGCAGTTCGCTGTTGGTTAGTTCGGTTCCCTGCTTGGGTGGGACGACCTACATGCGGAACCTACTCGAACCGCGGAATTATGAGTTGACCGCGTAGACTCGGGGAGTCATATCCTCAGTATGCGGCCTCCTTCAACAATGCTTCCTCCAATAATTGGTCGCCTTCCCCATTCGGGAGTTGATGAGTCTCTGACAACTTTGTCGCTCGCGATGAGGATGCCTTGAGTGACGACAGGCAATTCGCGCTACTCAAAGCGTATTAGTTCAGAATCGCACTGTTGAACCAGACTGTCGCCTTGACCGATCGGAAGGAATTGGGGCTCAAGAGCTGGTTGTCAGGCCCGAAGCGGAGGGAGCCTAAGGTTGAGGACGTGAGCGAGAAGCCTGTCAACTTGGACAGCCACCGTGTTGCAGTGCTCCCTTTTGCAAACATGAGCCCGGATCCGAACGATGAATATTTCGCAGACGGTATGACTGAGGAGTTAATTTCTGTGCTTTCCAATATTGGCGAACTTGATGTCATCTCACGTACTTCTGCAACGAAATTCAAGGGCGGAGGGAGGACGATTGGAGAGATAGCTCATGAACTCAACGTTGGAACAGTTCTTGAAGGAAGTGTTAGGAAATGGGAAGATAGTCTCCGCATAGCAATTCAATTGATTGATGCAAATTCGGACAAACACCTATGGTCTCAAACCTACAATCGAAAACTCAGGGACATTTTCTCGTTACAAACAGAGATTGCGGAGCGAGTCGCGGACAATCTCAAAATCAAACTGGTCGGTGGAGAAAGTGCCGTTATCACAGACAGGCAGACGGGAAATATTGACGCGTACAATCTATACCTGCAAGGAAGGTATCACTGGAACAGAAGGACTCAGAGTAGTCTGGAGAGAGCTATAGAATTTTTCCAGAAAGCAATTGACATTGATCCAAACTATGCCTTGGCCTATTCTGGAATTGCAGATTCGTATCTCGTACTCGCAATACGTCCTACATATCCTACTCTTGCAACATCGCAGAAGGCCAAACAATACGCGTTACGGGCCCTTAAAATCAACAGTCTATTGCCTGAGGGTCACACATCTCTAGCGTTAAGCCTCGAATATGCATGGGACTGGACAGGTGCAGAGAAAGAATTCCAGAGGGCTATTCAACTAAAACCCAACTATTCAACTGCTCATCACTGGTACGCACTTCTACTCAAACACTTAGGACGATTCGACGAAGCTATTCAAGAAATCAAACTTGCTGAAGAGGCTGATCCTCTCTCACATATGATAGCAACCGCGATGGTTAGCTTGTTGAGTGACGCTAAGCGATATGATGAGGCAATAGAAAGAGCGAGGAGATCGTTGGAACTCGAACCGAATTTTACGCTGGCCCATGAGAATCTGGCTGATGTATATCTTCGGTTGAAAATGTATGACGAAGCTCTTGCTCAAACTCAAATTGTGGTCAATCTTGATCCTGATGATTTTTACAAGACGCTTTTGATATTCTTCCAAATGAAAGTCGGACAAAAATCCATGGCCGAAGTGAAGGTTGCGATTGATCATTTAGTCGAATTGTCGAAAACCCAGTACGTGTCCCCGCGCATCCTAGCATGGTTCCATACGCTTGTTCATGATGAAGACCCGATGTTTAATTGCCTCAAACGGGCTTTTGAGGAGCATGATATGCAGCTCGCAAATTTTCGTTTCAACCCCGACTTCGAACCTTATTTGAACGATGCTCGTTTTACAAATCTGATACAGAAGATGGGGCTTGACCAGTTATCCCATGCGACGGAAAGATCTTAGATCTGGTTCCGAGGGGGTTAAATGTCGCGTGGACCTGACAAGCTTCTTCGAGAGTCATCACGGGCGAAGAGAATCGAGAATCTCTCTGGTGTGTTGCCCGAGTTGTGCCGCAGACCTTATTTTTTTCTGACCTGTTCTGTAGAATCTCATCGGCGACCCTAGCCGTGGAACTTTGCTGTTCGAGCACACGATCATTCTTCTGTTGAGAACGTGAGGATCGTGCGCTATGTCGCGAATGCTGAGGACGGAAGCAGCCGGAACATTGGCCTGATCAAAAGTAGTCTGCCATTCCTTGGCATCTCTACGGCGAAACATTCGCTGCAGAACAGGGATCAGGAGCAGTCTGTTCTTGACCCGGGCCGGATTACTAGAGAATTTTCTATCAGTGATCAATCTCTCTAGACCTGTGGCGCGGCAGAAATTCGTCCATTGATGATCGTTTCCGATCGCGAGAACCATGTCTTTGTCTTTGCATTTGAATGCTTGGTATGGGACGATGCTGGGGTGGGCTGAGCCAAGCCGTTCGGGCTCTTTGCCGGTGGCAAAGTAGTAGCTGGCTTGATAGGTAAGCCATGATATTATGGAGTCGTGCAGCGAGACGTCGATATGATCTCCTTTCCCGGTTACTAGTCTTCGGGAGAGTGCGGCTAGTATTGCGGTGGAGGCGTAGTGTCCCGCCGCGATGTCAGCGACTGGAACGCTCATTCTGATTGGCGGCCGTCCTTTTTCTCCGGTTGAAGCCATTATTCCGCTCATCGCGAACGCGATCAGATCATACCCCAATCGATCGCGGTAGGGTCCTGTCTGGCCGAAGCTGGAGATCGACGCATAGACCAACGCTTTGTTCAATCTCCTCAATCTCGGATAGTCGAGGTTGAACCGGGCCATCTGTCCGGGCCGAGAGCTCTCGACAAAAATATCAGCATCCACAACCAGCTTCCGGACGACCCCCTGCCCTTCTCGTGTCTTCAGATCCAGTACAACGCTTTTCTTTCCCCGGTTGAGAGAGAGAAAATAGTAGCTTATCCCGTCGACAAATGGTGGACCCCAAGCCCGGGTCTCATCCCCGCCCCCCGGCTTCTCGATCTTGATCACTTCCGCGCCCAGCTCCGATAGTATCATGGTGCAGAAGGGGCCCGCGAAGTCCTGTGTCAGATCGATTACTCGCAGACTCTGTAGAGGGAGACCCATGTTCTTGTCGGGAATACAAACAGGATTAATGCTTAGCCTGTTAAGGACAACTATTGGGGCTAAGGACCGTAAGCCAACGAGCGTCCTGTGTATCAAGATCTTTCAAGTTCAACCCCAAGATACCGGTAGTCTTAAGTTCTGATCAAGGGCGACCTTGCGGACGAAAATAAATGAACAAGAGTCGAACCCTTCTACTGACACTCCTAACTGTAACTGCTACACTCTTGGTTCCTAACATAACTCAAGTTCACGCAGTGAATACGTTCCAGAAATGTGATGTGTTCACGGGCGTGGGCGGCGGCCAGATAAACTGGTACCGTCCTAACGACTGCCCAGGGATCCCATCAGCCGTCACCTTCCAAGGAACCCTTCAGGCGACTGGTTTCTCGGACAGCGTCATGACAGGAATGTCCTTCGACGTAAACGGAGGTTGCGCAACGATAGGACAGCCATGCCTGTATGCAACAACGTTCAACGCGAACACGGCTGTAGTCTTTGACGTTACCGGCGCATATCTCGGGACATGTGGAGGCGTAGGCAATTTGGATACCGCCGGGAACAGCGATGTTGAATCCGCGGTCGTAGTCCCAGGCTACTCGGGCGGGCCATCCGTCTTCTTCGGCCAAGCCGACGGAGACCAACACATACTCCGATACCCACTTCCATGCACTCCTACATCTACACTTCAGGACAGCTTCGCTGTATCCACGGGGCCGAGAGGAACCGACTGGGTTGATATGTCATCCGACCTATGCAACATGCACTACACTTCAGAAGGAACTAAAATAAGGAGCTTCAATGTCTGTACAAGTACGCAGAACCCAGACTTCGCCACAGCACTTCCCGGTTCGAGTGGATTCGCGCACAGAATACTATCGGATGGCAGCGAGCTTGTGGCTGACAATGCCTTTGTAGTTCACGTAAGCAACACAGGCGCAAACATCAACACATGCATCTCCAGCGCAGCCGGAGGCGGTATATTGTTCTCAATGGACATCTTACCAGACCAGAACGCATTCGCAGCGGCAATCATCGGTGGTTCGAATGCAGTCAGCTACCAAACAGTAGCTGCTTGTGATGCTGGAACTGCGGCATCAGCCTTCAGCTTCACTGGTATACAGTCGGGTCAAACAGATTGTGGCGCCTGTATCATCGGCGGTACTGCCATCTACGGAGAGTTCACATCATCCAACCCACCACCACAGGGGATGCACGTCTCCAAGTTCTTCACCGACTCAAGTCTGAACCCGCTACCTCTCGACTCGAAAGGCAATTCCAAAGCTGATGTTGTCCTTGCTCATGGCATTGTCAAGAGTACGAACCCTGGCCAGATCTTAGCCTGGGTCAACGTGACCAACACTTCAGGTTCGAGCGTTCAATCCTTGAAGCTGAACGAAACATTGCCTGTGGACTGGAAGGTGAACCCGGCTTGGAAGCCGGCCCTGGGGGCGATTCACGTCTACTTCGCTAACACCAATAGTCTCCTTACGAATCCCGAGATCACCCAACCTTCAACCATCACTGTGTCTTCAGGAAACCCGCAGACTGTCCAGTTGGCTATTCCCAGCTTCAACGCTACAGCCATCGGTCACCCCTTGATGCCGGGCCAGAGTATACTATTGTCGGTTAAGCTGACTTATGGCCTCATAGGCACCAGCCAACCAGCGTCCAGCTATCCCCGAAACTATACTGACACAGCCGTCACAGTAGCGTGGACTCAAGCATCCTTCACGGGCACAGAATCCACTGGTAGCGGCTCAGCCTTCTTCACAGCCGACGCGAAAGTCGTAAGCTAGCATCAAGGACAAACCTCCAAGTCCCAAAAACTCCCCAGTTTCTTACCTTCGTTGGTTCAGATCCCTCAGCACGCCAATTGGGACCATCTGACCTTGTAGTAGGAGCCCCCATGTTCTTATGTTGAAAGACGGACTGGATCGATGTCTAGCATGTTGAGGACGAGCCGTCAATCAATGGACCTGAGTAAGCCTGTTGCAGAGATTCTAGTGGAGGGAGAACTGTCTCCGTTTGAGCATGAGGCTCTCTACAAGCTTCTCAAGAAACACTTTCGACTAGAGCAGCCTTCGTACTCTGAATTTCTCGACGAGACTGTTGGGACCCGTGTCAAGATCATCTTTCATCATCGTTACGAGCGGAGCTTCTTCACGGACATTCTCCAAGACGACTGGCGCGGCCTCAAAGACTTGTTCAAGCAGATTAGGTATAGGAGGGGTCGGCTGGGTGCAGGGTTCACCCTGACATTTGTTGATCAGAGGATACGGCTTGTCTTTTCTCTCGGTCTGTTGGAGGATGAGGAGTTGGGCTCGGCTATGGACCAGATCGCGCACCTAACCGGTATCATGGGGCAGATGATGCGTCCCGAGACGATGATTGAGCCTCTGGAGCAGGTTGAGGCATCGTTTGATAGGAGGACGGATAGATGGCAGGAGTTCCGAGGTGTTGGACTGAACGATCGGAAGGAGTATTTCTTTGATGAATCTTTGTTTCGATGGAAGACCCGCTAAGTCTAGAGCTTACCAACCGTGTAGTACAACGCTGCCGGTTGTTATGGGGCCGGCATTGGTAAAGCCGTCACTGAAGGCGAAACTTACCCAGCCCGGTGTCGTTAGCCCTGGCTCTATTGCAATGTAAGTGAAGGAGACAGGCAGTCCGCCGCTAGTGCCTAGTCCAATGATCGTGACGGTTCTAGTGATCTTGTCGAGCTGGGCTGACTGGATCGACGTTGACTCGAAGTCTTTACCGTCCCCGCGGTCCTTGGATGATACTTTGCGCGGATTTCCATCTTCACAATCGTCAAGGTCGTGATGGAAGTGCCCGTGACCGTGGTTCCCTTCAAACTCGCCGTCGCCATCATTTTCCTGGCACTGGGCTTTGAAGACTTGGTAGCCTATCTCGTTCGCCAAGAGCTTTAGATTCTGATAGTTCTGCTGGAAATAGTCGTATCTCCACTCTATCGACGTGGTTGTGGCGATGACCAACCCGTCACCATAGTGATATTCGATGAAGACTGGCCCGTTTGAATCGGTGAGAATCATCGTCGTTTCTGCCGGTAGGTTAGTAAAGTAGCCATGGGATGCGTATTGCCAGCAGTCGAGATCTTGGAGGCAACTATCGTCGGCGACCTGGCCCCC
Source organism: Crenarchaeota archaeon 13_1_40CM_3_52_17 (assembly GCA_001918745.1). Classification (GTDB taxonomy): domain Archaea; phylum Thermoproteota; class Bathyarchaeia; order 40CM-2-53-6; family 40CM-2-53-6; genus 40CM-2-53-6. Next base: position 6,195 of record MNGN01000054.1, read on the forward strand.
ATCGGTTCCGCCGAATTGGCCGGTAATAATTGGATGAGACTGAGTGGTGATGTTGTTGTCGTTCGAGAAGAAGACTACGTGCGTGACCCCTCCTAAGAAGGTGTAGGATGATGATGAGTCTGAACTGCAGGAGGTGGACGACCAGCTTCCGCCTGCGGCGCAATCTGCCAGGTTGGCTGAGAGAACTCCTCCATGTTGAACCCAGTCAGAAATACTAGGGTCGATCGAGCCGCCTGGGAAAAGGTTGTCATAGAAGGCCTGGTTCTGTGTGGAGGCTATGATTATCTCTGAGAACTGAGCTAGGTTCCTCGATCCAAGCTGGTTTGAACTTATCACGCAGAATGGTAGGTTCTGGACCATCAGCTCGTTTACGTCCGCCCCGTTGGGATCGTGATTCGATGCGGGGAAACGTGGCGGATCGTCTTGAATCAGCAACACAGTCTTAGATGAATCGCAGGGAAAAGAATCAGGATTAACCGCCCTCAGCCGCGGGGCTAAGGTAGTGGGGGCTAAAAGTACAACGGCCAACAAGATGAGTGTGGCCGATCGCACCCGTACTCTCCCCACTCTCTTCTTGCCGTCCTTTTCAGTCATCTCCACACTCATCTCACAAAACCTGTCTTCACAGCCCTCCACGAGCCACTCCTAGTTGCTGTAAACCCTAGCACCAGAAGCCTCCAGCACCGAAAGCCTCTAGGTGATTCTGGATAGCTAGCCATGGCCGTAGTAATCCAAGGAATCACGGAATTGTCAGATAAACTGGGCGTTTACAAATGGTGGCAAAAGTGTTGCGTGCAGTTGACGTCAAGTATCATTGTCAGCTAGGTCGCATCCCGGTTGCGGCCAGTTGGCCCTAACAGTATTGGAAAATAATAACCCGAAGAACCAGTCGGCCAATATGAGAGCGCGCTAATCCTGACCCTTTTACTTAGTCTTCTCTCCGAGTTTTGGCGTGACGCCGATTCAGGAACAGCATGCGAAATATGAGAAAGCCCAACAAAGTCGCGGTAATTAGAAGCGTGTAGTCGTTGAGAAGATACGTTCCAAAGCTGAACTTCGTTTGGATGTATGATTGCATGTAGGCATTGGAGCTATACTCCTGAACTAGGAAGGCGTATACGACTAGAAACAGACCCCAGCCCACAACGTTGAGCAACACTGTTGGTGAAATCCAGTCTTTTCGCGATCCCTCGTGTTTTCCGGTACTCCAACCTTCATCCGGGCTGAAAATCGCTCCTACTCCTCTTCGTGTTACCCTGCCCCTCCGCTTACTGTAGTCCACGTTTCCAAAGCTTGAGATATCATGGAACTCGTCTTCAAGCTCAGCCGAGCCAGTCTCGTCTCTTACACTAGTCAAGCCTACGGTCTCCTCTCCCATCGATGCGGGGATGCGAATCGAGTGAGCCCTACGTGTTAGCTGTGCCCAGACTATTCCCGAGAAGATGAAGGCCATGCCTACGCCGTAGAGCCAGATAGGGAGTTGACTAAAGGGATTCACGATCTTTGTTACACCCGGCCCCTAGTCCACTTGGATACAGATAGAAAGCAGTGACGTGACTATAGAAGCTTACGAATGGTCCGTCAGAAAACTGCAACCTGCCGGCAACAATTTAGGATAATCGGAATCTAATCCATGGAATCGCTGACTGGATTCTGTAGAAAATGACACCCGTCAGAGAGGAGGAAATAGCGACTGGGATTTTTTCGATTGCCTAGCTTGACCAGGAGAAGGTCCATGGGGGAATAGTGCAACCTGTTGGGCAGGAATAGCCCGCACAGATGTCGAAATCGCCAGTGGCGGACAGCGTCGTAGACGTTCCAGATGTCAGAGTCGTGGACCCCGAGCAGCTGGTTGCTGAATGGGAAACATACCCAACAGAGGTTATCTCCGATGGTGGAGTGAACGTGGGAGTATCAGCCCCGACGGTTGTCACTGTAAAAGCTCCGCTTGAAGGAGGGCAGTTGTATCTGAGAGTCCCCGTACCTGGTGTAGGTCCGCCGCTCAAAACGAGGGTCCCGCTACACGCACTGGAGGTGGCAGCGTTCTGAGAAGGGATAACCGTGGACGGTATGTTCAGCGTTGTGATAGCTGCGGCGGCTCCGACGAACAGGATTCCCGCCATTATCAGGACCAGCGGTTTGACGTAAGGGGAGCGGAATAATTTCCTCTTTCTCCCGCTTTCCATAAAGCTACCTGGATTCCATTTGCTTTTAAGCTTAAAGTTGTTGGCTTTAGAACACGTCGAAGCGATTTCTTTACGTTTTCAATTAATCACTCTTGACAGAAGACCTGTAAAGTCTTCACCAATCAACCGCTCTTTGGTTTCTCTCAAATCTCTGACTTAGTAACAATGGGCGAGAGGAAAAGACACACGTTCTGATCATGCGGCATGAAAGTGGCAGAAAATGCTTCCGCATACTATGCAGAATCAGTGAAAGCCATATTCTCAATGCTCGGGTTTGATTGTAGGATAGAGAAGAACGAAGACCATGTGACAGCATATGTTGACTCACTTCCCACGCGCAACACTCTTCCAGCTCAAGAGCCTGTGCCATAAATCCCCCGTCGTAAACCGAACGCAATAATTCAGCCCTCATCTTAAGCGTAACTGGGCCGAGTCCTGCCTAGATTAAAATCGAGCCCATCATCACTTGTTCTCCAGCGCGAAAGATGGATAGATCGTCGGATTACAAGGCTCTGGGCGGGAAGCTGGTAAGGGTTCGATTGAAGGAGGAAAAAGGCCTGATCCAATCTGTCAAGATAACTGGCGATTTCTTCCTTGTTCCTGAGGAGAGTCTTGTTAAACTTGAGAAGATGTTGGAGGATGCTCCGTTGCGAGAGCAGGAGCTACGCCTGTTGGTTGACCGGTTTTTCCAGGCGACGCGGGCCCAGGGGCTAGGGGTTTCTTCTGATGATTTTGTAAAGGCAATACTTCTGGCCAGAGGGGAGAGTTAGCGATGGAAACCTGGCGGCTGGTCGACATCGAGTATAGCAATGACCCTTTCATGAACCTGGCTGTTGAAGAGGCGATACCCCGTATGGTAGGGGAGAGAAAAGCTCCTACCACGGTCCGGTTCTGGCACAACTCCAACACTATCGTCATCGGCTGCTTCCAGTCTGCCAAACTAGAGGTGAACATGGAAGCGTGCAAGGAAACCGGGACAAAGATTGTCAGGAGGTTTACAGGTGGAGGAGCGGTCTACCATGATAGTGGGAACTTGAACTATGCGATATCGCTTCCGAAGGGCCATCGACTCGTCCCGGACCAGAATCTGCAATCAGTGTTCCAGAAATTATCGGAGGGTACGGTCGAAGGTTTGCGAAAGCTGGGCGTCAGGGCCGAGTTTCAACCCGTCAACGATATCCAGGTTGATGGGAAGAAGGTGTCCGGGGCCGCGGGAAGCATCCGTTGGAATTCAGTTTTCCATCACGGTTGTATTCTGGTCAATTCGGATCTCAGTATTCTCGGAAGGGTCTTGAATGTTCCACGGGTGAAATTGGAGGATAGGCATGTTGCGAGTGTGCAGAAGCGGGTGACGACTGTGCGGGACGAGCTGGGACGGGATATTTCCACCAGCGAGGTGCGGGATGCGATTGTCGGAGGAATCGAGACTTGCTACGGGGTCCGGGTGGAGTCTGGCGTGCTGATGAAGGAGGAGGTCGGGCTGGCGGAGGAGTTGTATCAGACTAAGTATAGCCTGTTGGAGTGGAACTTGGAGCCCTGATCAAGACCGGGCTCCGGTTTTGTCAACGGCTCAATTCTCCTGGCCTCGGGCATTGTGATCTTTGTTAGGAGTTCGCCGTGTGTTCTGAACCAGTCAGGTATGATAACCGCGCGCAATAGCTCCTGAACCGTTACTCCTCGCTCTTTCGCCTCGCCGTTTATGAGGTCGAAGGTCTGCTGTCCGAACGCTACCATCACTTTTATCGAGGACATTTTTTCTGTTTTCACACCATTTTTCTTACGCGCTATCGCCACGGGTCCTAGAAAAAATGACCCGAAGAGATACCTTAGACGACTTACATTTACCGGCTGGAAATCATATAAGTCTGCCGGAAAAACCGGTTTGAAAAACCATGCCCGTGAAGAGGAGCCCGCCGATCGAGACCGTCGACGATTACCTCCAGATGGTGCCTGTAGACGCGCGGCTCGCGCTCGAAAAGCTTCGCAAAATCATCAAGGCAGCAGCACCCGGGACAACTGAAGTGGTCAGCTACCGTATTCCAATTGTCAAGCACCTAGGTTACCCTCTAGTCGGCTTTGGAGCAACAAGGAACCACTGCTCGTTCTTCGTGATGAGCTCTAGCATGACTCCAAAACTGGCGCGCATGCGAGCAGGCGAGCTCAAAGGGTACGACGTCAGAGGCACCACCATCCACTTCACGCCTGACAAGCCGCTTCCCTCAACACTCGTGACAAGACTCGTCTAAGAGCGCGTTGCCGAGAACGAGAAACGCTGGATAAAGTGATGCGGACTAGAAGGTTGTTTTTCTCGTCTTTCCGCGTTGGGATATGTTCTCTTTCAGAATGCGCCTTTCCGGTCCGTACCCGTAAGTTCTGAGCCACAACCTGACGATTTCGATGCACTTTTGGCAACGTATTCTCTTGGCCTGGACAAGCTTCCTCTTCCATACCTCCCTAGTGGCATTCCAGCTCTCCTGGCTGGCCTTTCTAAGCTGTTTACTCAGGTGGTAGTAGTCTGTCCAATAATCCACCCAACCTTGGGCCGTAGTGGGTGCAGATTTTCCATGTCCAACAGGATGGTGGCCGGCCATTCTAGCTCTGGGGTCGAGACTACGTGCCCACATGTATGACCCTTTCCGTACCTTCTGTCTTGTTGATGATTTCAGACTGAGAGAGTTTGCGAAACCCTGTCTTTCTCGCAGTATGATTTTTCCACCGTCTCCAAAAAAGGGGCGAGTGGTTCAAAGAGCGAACGCAGTCGGAGGCAAAGACGGTTCGAATCTTGGAAACACAAAAGTAGAATGCGGCTCTCACATTCCATGGGAACGTGCAGTGCGAGGTCCCGCCCAGGTGTCCAGAAAAAAAATTCCCGAGGGAAACCGCGCTTTCCTCGAACTCTACGGCGAATTCGAGATCGTTCTCAGGTAAGCGTCAAACTATTGATCGTGAATCGGAATCTAATCGGGGTCTAAAAAGGGGGGAGGTTGACGGAGCTATTATCGGATGATTACGCTTTGAAGAACGGTGCATAAGCGAGAAGTGTCTCGCTCTTGAAGATACCGTCAAGGTGACTAACTCTCTCAACGGAGGTCTTCACAATGTCTTCAGAGGTTCGTGCTTGCCAGAGGGCGACTATGTCGAACTGTCCGGGTACCGTAGATGCTTCTACG
>MNGN01000012.1 GCA_001918745.1 Crenarchaeota archaeon 13_1_40CM_3_52_17
ATTAAGAATAGTAGTTTAATGTTTTTCATGTCCTGCCGACCAGTTCTAAAACTCTTTAAGCTTATCCCGCTTCAAATCATACGCCCGAATTTCCGATTCAGTTACCCAATCGGAACTAAATTAAGCTCGGAACCTGAGTCGTCCCAACCACCCCTGGAACCCAATGTGAAGTTAGATTTTCCCTGTCTCGCTGGGAAAGGAGGGTTGTCGTCTTTACCAGTCATGACTTGTTGGCATAGTGGCGAGCCGCATGCGCACTGGTTCCTCACCGTCCCTTTAGCGTCTCTGTAAGACTCGGTCATAGCCGAGAATAACGCTCCAAGGGCGATTGTGCCCCCTCTCACAGCGAAGGTTTCAAGATCGGAAGGATTCGGCAACAGCGATCCGAAACGATCGGTTTGGCAGAACCCCCTATCCCAGCATAGCTGAAGCTAGCACGTTCTAGAAGCGGAACCCATAGAGGGTTGACTGGGAGAGATTTGGACCGCCAGCGGTGAAAGACACAGGCCCCGCAAACACTGAGACTGCCTCCCCTCTTTTTCTGAAACCGATAGTGAACCAGTCTATCTGTCTCCAAACTGTCATTCTACCTATGTCCATGAAGAAAAACACTGGGTCAGAACCTATGGTGCATTAGTGGGTCCGCCCGGATTCGAGCGGCTAGACGTGAATTCTGAAGATACGGGAAATCGGGCTGCCCCCCCTTTCTTGAAACTCGCAACTCAGATGGGCCAATCGTTGGTGTGGCTGGGCGGGGGCGGATTCAGACCGTTTTGGCTCAAATCTGATTCTAATTAAAGTGCGCTTTAGACTCGTTTTCCATGCGTGCGAGGTCCAAATCAGCCAAGGGGCTACCAGTCACTCTATCTGTCGCTCAGGCAAGTCGGTGGTTTCCCTGATCACCCTACTGCGACATCCACACTGACTCAATGAAAAATCAAACTGTTAATTGCCGGGGTTGGTAAGACTAGTTGTACGCTTGAAGTTCTACTTCGGCTCCGTCCTGCAGCTGTTAGGTAAGAGAGTCGACCTAACAACCTGTATCATCTGTAACAAGCCCATGACGCGCGAGGGTCCCTACGGACTTCACTACTGCGCTGGCTCGTTTGCAGCGAAAGCCTTCAGGATTCCAAGCTGCAGCGGGGTAACCAGATGGGTTCCCGAGAACCGCAGCTACCTACTCGTGGGCGAAACAGGGAGCGGAAAAAGCGTCTGGATGTATATCCTGATCGACCATTACTTGAAGAAAGGTATGAAATGTGCCTTGATAGCCGTCGATGACCCACCATCTAAGGTCAGCTCTTCCGCCAAAATGTGCATAGACGAACTATCAGAACATGAATCAACCGGTAAGCTCTCAATAGTCGACCGTTACTCCGCCTTACATGGAGGTCAAACGATAGAGGGACACGTTGCCGAGGACAGTCTAGCAGATTTCGAGGAGACCGTTGCAAATCTGCTCGCGAAGAATAACAAAGCAATATTCTTAGACTCTGCAACTCCGCTATTCGCCAGTTATGATGATCGAGAGGTACTATCCTTCCTCACGAACGCCTGCCGGACGGTAAAGCGCAAAGGCGGGACTTTTTTCTTCAGCATGTCGCCCGAGTTGATGAGGGAAACTGTCAAGGCGACTCTCCCACACTCGGTTGACGCTCTTTTCGAGTTTCGGCATCCAAAATCCAAGCCAACAGCGACTATCGGCGACCTCGGCTTGCTGGGTTGGATTAGGGGAATACCCGGCGACTCCTCATCCTCTCTAGCAGATTACTTACGCGAAATGAGGCTGTCGAAGATGAGAGGAGACAGACTATACGAGGGTTGGCTTCCCTTCTTGGTCGGAAAAACCGGAGTCCTCCTCGCTCTCCCAACTGATCCGAGGGAGAACAAACTGCTTCGGCAAGAAGTCAGAAGAATAATCGACTCACTTCAATGACACCGTTTGTACACGACCGAGCATCTCAGGACCCTGCAGTACGCAAATGCCGCTCTCGCATTATGACCGTAGCTAGAAGGCAGAACATTGCCACAGTCCCGGTCGGAAACGGATGGTAGATACCGAACAGAACTCCAGCAAGAACCATCAGCACCACCACCCACCGTGACTCACCAGCCCTCCAAAGCGCCACGCCCGCTCCAGTACAGACAACAATCCAAGCGATGGCTCCGATTAGGATGACGAGCCCTGGGAACGGGTCAAACTGAGAATCATAAAACCTCTGAATGACCTGTTCAGCTACAGCTCGTTGTTGGCCTGTGAAGTCTAGCGACTGCCAAACCAACATGCCGGTGCCAATACCCACAATCGAATCCAGCGCCGAATAGAAAACAAGGAATGGAATGAGTGCGGCGCGACTGGCTCTGGCGAAGCGTCCCTCAAGCCCCTCCGTCAAATACCACACCGTCAGGCCTAGCGGACCAATGAGAAACAGCTGGACAACGTGAACGGCAAGCCAGACAAAGACCTGTTGCCGCAAAAATTCAAAAACGGTCGGACTAAATTGCGATATGAGCCTGCTAGGGTGGAAAAGACTCACCACAATCAACACTGCGGGGGTTCCGATTGTTACCAGTCGGCGCATCGGACGTGTGGATATGCCAGTTCTAGCCATACGCCACTACTCCTGCTAAGCAACCGTAAATGGGGATGGATTGAAAAGTGTTTCAGATGAAAAGGCGTGGAATTCGTCCGCAAACTGTACGCCAACGCTGGATTCTCAATTAGACCTCAGGCCCGAAACGGCAAGGTGGACCCGTTGAAGCAGATGGCTCGAACAGTTGGAGCATCGTCCTGCGATCATAGAAGCCTTCGAGGCACTTGCTGAGGCTCACAGAATCTCCGCCACGCAACAGGAACGGGAGAATGAGAGATACAAGCCATTACCAAAGTCTTCGTGGACAAGATTAGAGACCAGCTCAAAGGCAGCTCCGTAATTCCCGAACCTCCGGTAATTCGCGTCTAGACTGGTGGGCCCGCTCGGGTTCACAAGGTTACCATTGAAATATGGAGGCCCGGCTGACTGTGGTTGCTACCCCTTCTCTTCATGAGGATAGAGTGAAATAGAAATAGGAATTCATTTGATTGAAACCTCTTCGTTTATGGAACTCTGTTGCAGTCCTAGCGCGAGCTCTATCGTGTTCCCAACCGTAAGCAATTCCCCAGGAATTATCGGGTTGAGCGTGGTTCCTTCGAGCTTCAGTAATTGCGGAGCATCGGTCTTGCAAGTGACCGTGGTAGCAACCTGTCGGGTTGCTGCTAGCCTGTGCAAAGACAGCTTCACTGGACTTGTGCAGGTTCGGCAGCCCGCCAACTACCGCAATCTCTCTGCAAATCTCCAATTGAATATCAACGTAGGGTAGCCACCACTTCTCAAGATCAGATAGACTCGGTCAAACTAGGCGGCCCGCTCCACTTTCGCTATCCTCAGCCCCTTTTTGCTCTGTTCGCTCCCCGCCACGCAAGAGGTGACCGAGAGTAATCTATGGTTCGGCCATGAAATAGTTTCACCTATCCTTTAGGGCAAACTGCCCCAAGGGGTAAGCGAAAGTGTTCGTATAGGGCCTTCGCGAAGTGATTATGGATGTCGAGCCAGGAAGGATCTCTCCCTGCTCGACTAAGGGCCAAAAGTGGGCACCGTTCACATGTGCCGCCGAAATTAGTGCGAGAATCCCACTGGTCTTGAAACCTTAGCTGTGAGAGGGGGCACAATCGCCCTTGGAGCGTTATTCTCGGCTATGACCGAGTCTTACAGAGAGCATCATCACTCCTTTAGGTGAACGTTCAGGCCCAACCGTTTACACATTCTAACATCGCCGGGGTTCGGCACTCTACTTCTAGGCTATTAGTGGGACTTCTCAGCTCTTATTGCAGAGGTCGGTGAAATGAGCCGCCCAGTCTTTGAGAACTCGGAGGCCCAAGTTGTAATATGAAAGTCGGATGCGATCGGAAGAAATGAGGAGGGTTGTGATCCCCAGTGAGCCTTGGCTTAGCCCATCCTCGTCGAAATTCTAAGGATGCGTTTTTGGATTCTGCCTTTCCTTTGAAACCACCATATTCCAGTCAGCACTGTAAAGATGGCTAGGCCTCCAAGAGCCAGAAAGACTAAATTTGCTCTAGATAATAGGGACTGAACAAAACTAGGAGAGGACAAAAGTGAAGGCAAGATCAGTGAAGATGCGCCGTATTTTAGAAGGAATACTGCTCCGCAGAAATCGTGGCTATAACAAGCGGCAGTATTGTCTGTTTCCACCCCACCCAGGTCGGTCACACTCACGTCTGCCAGCCCCAATACGGAAGGATTCGTATCACCGGCCGCAGAGAGAGTTCCGCTTGCCAAAGAATCCGGGGGAATCCCCAGAGTAACATTACAGCAAAAGCCAGGATGATATGGAGGAGCATTCACATATCCGGTCAAGAGAACGTATGACGAGTCGATAGCAACGCCATAGCCCTTGCTGGTATACATGCCACCCCAGATAAGTTGTCCCAGTAGACCTCCACTGGGACTAAGCTTCAGCAAGAGCGCCCTAGTGCCATAATACAAATTCCCTTTGCTGTATGACGAATTTCCCGCCCAGCCTCCGACATAGATATCTCCAAGACTATCAGCTCGCGCAGACATTGCAGCGTCAGGGCCTATACCGCTCCACGTTCTTGCCCAAGTTAGGCTTCCTGCGGCGCTCAATTTCATCACAAGGGCTTCACCTACGTGGTAGGTGCCTGTTATGATAGGGTTGTCGGAAGGATCGATGAATACTCCGTACCCTATGTCAAGATCGTTGCCGTATGCTCTCTGATAGACCACGCTGCCTGTGGAGTTCAGCTTCAGGATCAACAATTTGCCGCCTTCTAAATTGAGGCGAGAATCGTGACTGCAATCTAAGCAGCCCGTCACATAGGCGTCTCCTGAAGAATCGACCGCGATTCCTTTTGCTAGATTCGACGTGTCGCTTCCGCGAAAACTCTTCTGCCAAACAAGGCCTCCTGTCAAGTCTATTTTCAGAACACGGAAGAAAGGCGCCAAGCTTCCATTTGCGTAATGAACTGGAGTCCCATCCCAAGCCGCCTGTTCCAAAACATACTCATTCCCTGAGTTGTCGAGGACCATCTGGACTCCGAAGTAATAGTCCTCGATCTGGAAGGCCGTTAGGAGGGCTCCAGAACCGTCAAGAGTCAATAGGAGAGTTTTATCATAATTGTCAACAGCCCTTATCCTAGAAAAGACATGAACATGATCCATAGAATCTATCTTCACCGTTGTGCCTCCACCAAAATACGGCCCCCATGTCCTCTGCCACTCCAGAGTCCCAGATGAATTGTACTTGAGCAGGAAGGTCTGGCTTCCATTTGAACAATATGAGTTGCCTACAACATACGCGTTGCCTTGTGAGTCGATGGCGGTATCAAGACCGCTGTTAAGGTCACAACCGGACAGGGACCATACCTTTGCAAAGAACGGGGAATTGGGAGCTGCGGGGGTTGTCGGATACGCGTTGACGTGAGGCACAATGATTAGCATTAGGATCAGCAACAAGAACCACCTGTTTCGCACGGACAGATCCCGAATCCTTCAGAGAGGGAATTTCAATGGATCCTAATGTGTTTGCCTATTCATGCTCTCAGGGTCCAATTGTACTCCGACAGCTCTCGCTCCTGAATCGCCTATAATGAAGTGTTTTTGAAGAAACAAGCTCATTGTTGAGACCGAAAGGACAAGAGATGGCGAGAGATAGCTTTCCAGCCGTTTGAGAGATGGACACGGAGTGTTATTCTCGGCTATGACCGAGTCTTACAGAGAGAATGACCGGCACAATAGATTGACTAGGAAAGGAAAAAGAGGGGACCAGCATAGAGGTTCGCCTGCGGGACCCAAATCCCGCAGGTTTCGCACCGCTCTGCCAGAAAAAGAGAGTAGCAGCCGCAGTCTCACGTGGGTCTCTTTCCGATTCAAGGGTAATCTTTGTGAACTCGGGTGGGCCCACCAGTGGTACGGTGGGTTTTCCCTCCGGAGTTTTCCCATGAATAAGGATAGAATGCTTGGTTCGAGAGATAGCTAGACCCGTCCACCAACTGTTTCAGAAAAAAGGGTAGGCAATCTCAGTGTTTGCGGGGCCTGCGTCTTTCACCGCTGGCGGTCCGAATCTCTCCCGGCCCACCAAAGACCAGGTAAACTACGACTCGGCGCCCAGTTCTGCGAACGCGTGCTCCAATTCCTGATCAGGGCTAGTATCAAAGTCCGGGACTCTCTTCAACAACCCTGGCACCGTTCTCAGGTTGAAGTCCTCCGCGTGAATGCTCCGCTTCAAATCTCTAGACGCTAGCGGAAACGAGACTGGAGCACCGGGCTCGGGTCGGAGAGAAAATGGAGCCGCAATTGTCTTCTGCTGGCCATTCTGGAAATAGTCCACGTAGACCTTCCCAGCCCGCTGAGCCTTGTTGCGCGAGGTTGAAACAATTTTCGGAGCCAGCTGCTCCAGCAAAACACCCAGAAGTAGTACGAACCGGCGTATGATCTCGATCGAGTATCGGGGAACTATCGGGATTAGAAAATGGATTCCGTCAGCGCCCGAGGTCTTGATCATATGCCGCAGCTTCATCTGATCCAGCGCAGCGTGAACGGCTTCTGCGATCTCTAGCGAGTCCTCGAATCCTGCCGGCGCATGCGGGTCGAGATCTACCAATACCATGTCGTGAGATTCGACATGCAGCGTGGAAGCTAGAAACTGGTTGATTTCGATACAAGCCATGTTCGCTAACCAGACCAATGTTGCCTTGTCGTCACAGACAACGTGTCTAGCAGTCTTGTTCAGGCTCTCAGATCTTACGGGCGTAGTTCTAACCCAGTCAGGATGGTGTGGCCAGTCTTTCTGGACGAACGATTTTCCCGGGACGCCGTGCGGATATCTGTTCAGCATTAACGGCCGGTTGCGGATTAGTGGGATCATCTTGGACGCGACGGAGAGATAATATTGGATGATATCTGACTTGGTGATTCCCTCTTTCTTCCACATCGGCTTGTCGAGGTTGGAGAGCGTGAGCTTCCGCCCATCGATCTCAACTATCTCCTCGATCTTCTTCAACGACCTTCCCCTACGCTGATAAGATTACTGCGATACCATTAACTGTCGCCTGGTAACCCTATTATCCGACGAGACAAGCAATAGGTTTGTTCTAAAAAACTGAGAGGGAGACTTTGCCACCTAGAGCAATATGGAAAGGCGCCATCAGTTTCGGGCTGGTAAGCATACCGGTCAAGACGTACGGGGCGATATCCGAGCACAAGACAGGGCTGCGTTTAATGTGTCCTCGAGACAAGAGTCCTCTTACATTCAAGCGCATATGTCCGAAGGACGGCAAGGAGGTTCCCTGGCAAGATGTCGTCCGCGGATTTGAGATCCAAAAGGGAAAATATGTTACCGTTACTCAAAAGGACCTCGAGAAACTAGAGATTCGATCAGGACGACTCGTCGAGATCTTCCAGTTCGTGGACGCAGACAAACTAGATCCTATCTATTTTGATTCCAGTTACTATCTCGTCCCGGATGAGAACGGCGAGAAACCGTATTTTCTCATGCTAGAGGCCTTGCAACAAGAGGGGAAGGTCGCCGTTGGACGGGTCGTCATGCATGAGAAGGAGCATTTGGTGGCGTTGAGGCCTTACGAGGGCGCTATCCTGATGGAGACTCTCCATTATGCGGACGAGATCCGCAGTCCGAAGGATCTTCCGGACCTGAAGAAGGCACCGGCGGTGGAGAAGGACGAGCTGGAGCTTGCTGGTCAATTGATCAAGATCATGAAGAAGCCCTTCGCCTTCAAAGAATACCGGGACACGTACCAGGAGTCGCTGATGAAGCTGGTTGAGGCGAAGATGAAGGGGCAGGAAGAGGTTGTCGAGTTGCGGGTTCCTGAGATCAAGCCTACGAAGAACCTCATGGAGGCTCTCCGGGCGAGCATCAAGACTCACGAGAGGCGTTGACGCTCTTTGACGAACGTCCTATACGTCCCATGCTCGCCAAATCCGGTAAACCGTTTGATGGTGCGAACTATTTTTTCGAGCCGAAATGGGATGGGCTCAGAGCCCTCCTGTTCCTCCGCGAGAGAACGATAGAGCTCCAGAACAGAAATCTGAGAGACGCGACCGGTTCTTATCCGGAAATCCAGAAGCTCAAGGGCAGCATTAGAGCGAAGACAGCGATCATAGATGGTGAGGTCGTCGTCCTTGGAGAAAATGGCACGCCTAACTTTGGGAGTCTCCAAGCTCGCTTTGGAGTTGACGATTCGAAACGAGTGAACATGCTCGCCAAGACGACACCTGTAACATATGTCGCCTTTGATCTCCTACACGTTGATGGCAAAGACGTAATCATCAAGCCGCTCGTAGAGAGAAAGAAGCGGCTCAAATCAATCCTCAAGGAGGGCCCGTACCTCCTCTACGGAGATCACGTTGAAGCGGAAGGAACCCGTTTCTTCAAGGAAGCGACAAGCCGTGGTTTCGAAGGAGCGATCGCCAAGGAAAGCCAGTCGCAGTACGTCCCCGGCCTACGAACAGACTACTGGATCAAGATCAAACAGGTCAACACGACGGAGTGCATTGTCGTGGGCTTCAGCGAAGGCGAGGGTGCACGCGTTCCAACCTTTGGCTCACTGATTCTTGCCGCATATGACGACGATGGAAATCTACAGCATGTAGGAAACGTGGGCGGAGGATTCTCCAACGACAATCTTGAACATGTCAAGAGAAAACTCGACAAGCTGCGGACAGAAGGACCCACGATTCAAGGACCAGTGGACTCGCCAACCCCAGTAACATGGGTCAAGCCTAAGCTTGTCGTCGAAGTTGCCTACATGTCCGTTACCAACGATGGAAGGCTCAGATTTCCAAGATTCAAACAGGTTAGAACTGACAAAGATCCATCGGACTGCAGGCTTCCCCTTTGACCTAGACGAATCCAGACCAGAACCGCCGCTTAGGATTTCTGGGGCCGCGGATAACGCCCCAGAGAAGGCGGATAATACCGAACAGGATCATGAAACCACCAAGGTACCCCCAGTAGATCGAAGCAGAACTTGGGAAGAAACCAACCTTCGCAGCCAACAAGATCAACCCGGACACGATCCAAACCAGCCCAGAGATCGACACGTAAACGCGCGAAGACTGCATCCAGGCCCAGCCGCTCCCCTTATCCAGTGACGAATAGATAGCTCTATGGATTATCTCATCAATAAGATCGCAAATAAGAAACCTGTTGGTCCGGCGAGACCTTAGACCTGCGCGAAGGCATATAATCCGCCCGGGGCCACGGGCTATCGTCGTCGATGTTGACAGAAGTTCGCACTGTCCGAATGCCCTCCTGCAACTGGTGCGGACGCATGATACTGCCCCGCGAAGGCGCGGTAAAGTTCCCCTGTCCACAGTGCGGCGAGACAACCATCTGGCGCTGCGAGAAATGCCGCGGATTCGGCCGTCCATACAAGTGCCAGAAATGCGGCTTCTCAGGACCCTAGAAGGTAACCGGAATTGGCGAAGGTCATGGTCTCTCTCAAGATATTTCCCTCAGACATAGTGGCAGACATGAACGGGCTTAAAGACACGATCAAGAAGTCACTCGAAGGGACAGCGACCATCTACAAGTTCGATGAGGAGCCTGTCGCCTTCGGACTTGTCGCTCTCGTCGCTCACATCCTGATGCCGGAAGAGACCTCAGGGGTAATGGACGAGGTGGAGAGACGCCTGAAATCGATTAGTGGTGTAAGCGAGGTTGAGGTTCTCGTCTCTCGCAGAATTGCTTGAACTTAACAAGTGGTAATTAAGTAACATTAATTTTAAATAGCAATCGGTCAACTTTTCCTTCTGCAATGAGCATCAGATTCACGCTCCACGAGGGAAGCAAGGTCCTGCTGGACCTGCCCCTCTCAGGAGAGGAATGGCAGCCGGAGGTCCGCGAGATAGTCTTGAAGGAACTCAAAGACTCCGAGGCCGACCTAGACTCTCTAAGCGAGATCTGCGACTTTTTCTCCAACAAGAAACGACTCCAGATGGTCAATCATATGATCCGGGACTGCGAGAACTCGGCAAGCTTCACAGACCTCCTAAAGGTGGCAGTGAACCCGAAGTACGTGTCCGACCTCGTAAACAGGTCCCCAAAACGAGAGCTTGTTGTCAAGGACAAGAACGGCTACAGCGTCTCACCGATAGGCGTTGGCAGCTTCCTTCTGCTATCGATCGCAATCAGGAAATTGCTGAGGAATGGGGATTCCATTAACAGTGATGATAAGTCTTTTGAGGAGGAGTAGGATTTTGAAGCCTAAGGTTAGGAGCGGCCAGCGCGCTACTGAACGCTCGTCTTCTCCTCAACCCACCCCAATCGAGGTTAACGAGTCCAAATGACAATGGTACCGAAGGAAGCACAGCTACGGGTAGCTGACGCTAAGCAGAGAGACGTCGGCCATGGGAAGGTTAGAATTGATAATGAGACGATGCAGAAGCTCGCAATAACTGCGGGCGACTTTATCGACGTTCACGGTAAACGAACGACCGTCGCGATCGCATGGCCCGCGTATGCAGAAGACCAGGGCCAAGAGATAGTCCGAATGGACGGACTGCTCCGGAGAAACGCTGGAGTCGCACTGAACGAGTATGTGACGATCAAGAAGGCTGAGGTAAAAGACTCCCAAACTATCGTCTTCGCGCCTACTGATGTTCGATTGAGTGTTGATGAGGAGTTTGTTGGCTTTGTGAAGAGACGGTTCATGGACATGCCCTTCGTTGAAGGTGACATGACTCTCCTCAGCATCTTCGGCAGCGCTGTTCCGCTGATCGCTACGAGGACGCGGCCTCATGGTCCCGTAAAGATCACCGAGTCCACTGTCGTTCAGGTGATGAGCGAGCCCACACCGGAGAAGAAGGGCATACCGATTGTCACCTACGAGGATATCGGTGGACTCCACAGCGAGATCCAGAGAATCCGGGAAATGGTCGAGCTTCCACTCCGGCATCCAGAACTCTTCCAGCGACTCGGAATCGAACCCCCGAAGGGTGTCTTTCTGTACGGGCCTCCGGGCTGCGGCAAGACCTTGCTTGCGAAGGCGGTGGCGAATGAATCGGACGCGAACTTCTATGTGATATCCGGCCCAGAGATCATGTCAAAGTTCTACGGTGAGTCCGAAGCCCGGCTGCGAGAAATATTCCAGAAGGCTCAGGAGACAGCTCCGAGTATAATATTTATCGATGAGATGGACGCTATTGCGCCAAAACGGGAGGAAGTAACGGGGGAAGTGGAACGACGGGTCGTAGCCCAACTCCTATCGTTGATGGACGGAATGGGTGCGCGAGGAAACATCATCGTGATCGGAGCGACTAACAGGCCCAACGCGATCGATCCCGCTCTGCGGCGTCCCGGAAGATTTGACCGGGAGATCGAGATCGGAGTACCGGACAAGATGGGACGCTACGAGGTTCTCCAGATCCATACTCGAACAATGCCTCTCGCATCGGATGTGGGTCTTCCACGTTTGTCGGACATTTGTCATGGCTACACTGGGGCCGACATCTCGGCCCTCTGCCGCGAGGCGGCGATGAAGGCGCTTCGACGCTACCTTCCGGAGATGAATCTCGAAGAGGAGAGAGTGCCAAGCGGCATCTTGGAGAAGATGGAGGTCAACCTGGAGGATTTCATGAACGCTTACCGAGAGATCACCCCAACTGCCATGCGGGAGGTCTACATCGAGGTCCCGACAGTCCACTGGAGCGATGTTGGTGGATTGACGGAGGTGAAGCAGCAGTTGCAAGAAGCTGTTGAATGGCCGTTGAAGAAGCCTGAGGTATTCAAGAGGCTCGGAATCCGCGCTCCCAAGGGAATCCTACTATTCGGGCCTCCGGGTTGTGGAAAGACCATGCTGGCGCGGTCGGTGGCTACTGAGAGCGAGGCGAACTTCATCTCTATCAAAGGTCCTGAGCTCTTCAGCAAATGGGTTGGGGAATCTGAAAAGGCAATACGGGAAGTCTTTCGGAAGGGAAGAACCGCCGCGCCGAGCATCATATTCTTCGACGAACTCGACTCGGTTGTTCCGAGACGAGGAACCGGCTTTGGCGATAGCGGAGTCTCAGAGCGAGTCATAAGCCAATTGCTCACTGAGCTAGATGGGATCGAATCGTTGGAGAACGTGGTTGTGATCGGTGCGACTAACAGGCCGGATATCATCGACCCAGCGATTCTGCGCCCTGGAAGGTTCGACCGGATGATTTTCGTCCCTGCTCCCGATTACGCGACAAGGTTGCAGATTCTCAAGATTCACTGTACAAACATGCCTTTGGCTCCGGATGTTGATCTTGAACATGTTGGTTCGCAGACTGGGGGTTATTCTGGTGCTGATCTAGAGGCGGTTGTTCGTGAAGCGGGCTTGGTGTCTCTGCGTCGTGATATTGAGACGAAGAATGTTACGATTGAGGATTTTAGGGATGCGTTGGAACGGATCAAGCCGTCGGTTACTCCGGACATGGAGAATTGGTATCAGGGTTTCGGCAAGCGGTTCAAGAAGGAAAGAGCTCCGGTTCCGATTACGTAGGTCGATTTAGAGAACCGGGGCGGCCTGGCGAAATGTATAGTTGAACAATATTTGGAGTCCTAG